>CAJBSR010000266.1 GCA_903958285.1 uncultured Sphingomonadales bacterium | reverse complement strand
TGCAGGCAGCTCCACCAGTGGCCCGGTAAGCGACCATGACGCATTTCCAACAGAAAGCCGGGACTGTGCAAGATCGCGCCCTGTCGGCACTGCCACGTCCTGATCGGTGAGCGTCCGCAAGGTCGTGCGTTCACCATTTGCTGTCGCGGTCCAGTTGAAGCGGTCGATACGACCGTCCACCGTCAGCCCGCCGGTCCATGCCCGCGTTCGAACATTGCGCGTCAGCGGATCAATTGCGCCGACGGAGGCCGGTGAAATGCCGAATAGAGAGACCGTGTCTGCACGATCGTGCTGAAGGCTCATCGTAGCACTGACATTGGCGGCAATTGTGCGATTCAGCACCGAGTTGAGCTTGAAGGCCTCGTTGGAGGGGGACAGCGTACGATACGCCGTCTCGTCCGCGCCATCGGGAATGATCCCGCGTTCGCTTTCAAGGATACTTCCAGAGCGTGTATACTCTGTGTCGATATTTAGACGACCCAGCTTGCCGATACGGACCAGCCCGGCCTCTGCTTCCATCGATGTCCGCCCGCCGGAAGTCGGCGCGCCGACTTCCCCTTCCAGCGTGATCGCGGAGAATTTTTCTTTCAGGATGAAGTTCACCACCCGCTGTTCGGCGGTGAAGCCATAGCGCAACGCGACATCTTCCGGCAGGACTTCCACCCGCTGGATCGCTTCAGAGGGCAGGTCCCGAATTTCGGCAAAGCCGGAGACGCGTTTGCCATTCACGAGGACCACAGGCGGCCCATTTCCGCGCCCGCGACCCGAGCGCGTTTGTGCGGACAGTGCGGACAAGAGATCAGTGACGCTGGAGGCGCCATAGCTTTGGATCGCCGCCTCATCGAGGACAACATCGGCAGGAATATCGACATCGACTGACCCGGCGAGCCTTGGTGCTGTCACGACAATGTCTTCGCCAACATCGTCGGTCGGCGGCACCGCCTGCTGCGCCGTGGCGGGATTGGCAGACCAAATAAGGGCAAGCGCACCTGTTGAGGCGCGGAGGAAGGGGATCGTATTCTTCATTATGTTCTGCTGTTTAACGCGCCTGCCTGACAGTGTGATGAACGGGTTCGCCGGGCCAGCCAGCGAACCCCTTCATCCCTATCTGTCGTAAGCGTTCGGCAGCGCCCCTTCCGTTGGGTTCGCGTAACGATCACGCAAGCGCGTCTGGCGGCTGACGAGCGACTGTTTCACGCCGTCAATCCAGACCGCCTGGACACCCGAGGTCAGCTCCAGCGGATCGCCATCCCAGATGACCACATCTGCTTTACGACCGGCACGAAGTGACCCAATTTCTCCTCCCAATCCCGCGATGTCGGCAGGAACCGAGCTGATCGTGGCGAAAGCCTGATCCCAGCTGAGGCCCGTCGCACCCGGCACCTTGTTGAGCGCCACGAGATTGCCCGCATATTGCATCGACAGCTGCGCCTGACGGGCTTCATTGTCGTTGATCATGCCGATCGCGACCTCAACGCCCGCCTTCTTCATGCGGCCGATGTTCGATTGCGTTGCCGCCAGCTGTTCAAAGCTTTCGGGCAGATCGTTGAGCGCCGACGCCAGCACGCCAGCCTTGGCCGCCGCAATCTGTGGCGCGACGCGCCAGCCTTCGGTTGCCCCAACCAGCACAAGGCTGAGCGCCGGATAATCCTTCTTGAGGGTAAGGACCATCAGGATGTCCGGCGCGCTCTCGGCATGAACGAACAGCTTCATCGTGCCGTTGACAACGGGCACCAGCGCCAGCGCATCGGCGCGTTTCAGCATGGCATCATCGCGGAAGATGCCCTTGGCCGCTTCAGAGGCTTCTCCCAATGCCGTTTTGAACGCGGCGATCAGCGCAGGACGCGACCCCCCCGCCAAACGCGCGCCGGTTTCGCCGAATTCGACGAACTGAAACGCCTTGGCTTTGGTGACGGGGCTCAGGTCACTCCCTGTGTCAATGACAGCACCCTGACCCGCAAAGATCGCATTGCCCGCATCTGGAGAGACAATGGCGCGCGTGACGCCAGCCGCGCGGTTGACGGCCATTGCCGCGACGTCCGGATTAATGGCAGGTGCCATGTCCAGCGAGGCGTTAAAGGGCGAATTGCGGGCTTCGGTATCGTTGCTGGGGTCAACAGCATCAACGCCGACAAGGCCCATGCGCGTAAAGCCCGCGACGATGCCGGGTGTTACCCACTTACCAGAGGCGTCAACGCGTTCGGCACCGGCTGGAATGGCAACGCCAGCACCCGCGGCGACGACGCGGCCATTGGTGATGACGACAGTCCCGTTTTCAACAGGTGCCGAACCGTCCCCAATGACAACCTTGCCGCCCGTGATGGCGATGGTCTGGGCGGAAGCGGGGAGTGCGATGAGGGCTGCACAGCCAAGCAGGAAACGCTTCATTTCACATCTCCTTCACCGGGCTGTCCGAGCTCGAAATCAGCCACCGGTCGCATCTTGGGATTAGCGGCATCATACATCAGCGCGCCATCAATCCAGACCTTGTCAGGCCGCGTGTAGACAGACAGAGGATTGCCGTTCCACAGCACGATGTCAGCCATCTTCCCGGGCTTCAGGCTGCCTGTTTTATCACCAATGCCCAAGGCCTTGGCAGGGTTGTAGCTCAGCCAAGTCCAGACGACTTCGTCCGGCACCTCAATGCCCATGCGGCGGCCATCGCCCGCGGCCTTCGCGGCTTCCTGATTCAACCGCTGAATACCGTTGGCATCATCGGAGTGAACGATGGTGCAGGCGCCAGCCTTGAACACCATCGGGATGTTCTCGTTGATGGCGTCATAAGACTCCATCTTGAAGCCCCACCAGTCTGCCCACATGGCCGAGCAGATGCCTTCCTTGGCGAGCAAGTCGGCGATCTTGTAGCTTTCCACCGCATGATGGAAGGTCGAGACCTTATAACCAAACTCCTTCGCCATATCGATGACAAGGCTCATTTCATCGGCGCGGTAGCAATGGTTGTGAACCAGAATTTCCCCTGACAGCACCCCTGCCAGCGTCTCCATGGCGAGATCCCGTGTGACGGTATCTCCCTTGTCGAGCTTGCGCTTATATTCCGCGGCGCGTGCCCAGGTTTGGCGATTGACCGCCATGTTGCCCATGCGGGTCTGCGGCATCTGGCCCTTGCTGCCATAAACGCGCTTGGGGTTTTCCCCGCACGCCATCTTCAGGCCATAAGGTGCCCCGGGGAACTTCATCCCCTGCACATTGCGGGCATAGACATTCTTGATCGTCACCGAACGGCCCCCGAACAGATTGGCCGAACCGGGCAAAATCTGAAGCGCGGTCACGCCGCCATTGGCGAGTGCGCGCGAAAAGCCGGGGTCCTGCGGCCAGACGCTATGTTCTGCCCAGACTTCAGGGCGGACCGCGCCGGTCGCTTCATTGCCATCGCTATGCGCATCCACGCCGGGCGACGGGTAGTCGCCAAGGTGTGAGTGGATGTCGATGATGCCGGGTGTCACCCATTTGCCGGTGCCGTCAATAACGGTGTAGCCGTCCTTGACTGCGCCACCGGTCTCAATGCCTTCCACCTTGCCGTCACGGAAATAGACGGTCGCGTTCTGGAACTTGGCGCCTTCGCCGTCATAAACGATGACGTTGGTCACGGCCGTCGGCACGCTGGCATAGGGTTGATAGGTGGAGGGGTACGGGTCCTTGTTGAAGCTGGACTTCGGCGCGCTTGCCGCTTCCTTGTCCTTCTTCTTGGCGGCGACGGGCGACGCGACCGTCGCCAGCGCCACTGCTGTCCCGATGAGGAACTTTGTCAATTGCATAAGAGGATTATCCTTCCTGCGTGTCTTTTAATGTGTCGAGGTGCATCCAGCGTTTCACGATGGGCGTCAAAAGCAGCACGATAACGGCCGCACCAATCGAAACCCATCCGAACAACTCATAGATGTCGAGCAGCTTGGCCTTGCTCATTTCGCCGCCATGGCCGCCTGTCGCTTCCCCAATCTTGCCTGCGACGAAATTGCCAACAGCTGTCATGTAGAACCACGCGCCCATGATGAGGCTGGCCATGTGAGATGGTGCGAGACGGTTCATGGCCGAAAGACCGACAGGCGAGAGGCAAAGCTCCCCCGTGGTGGCGAAAAGATAGTAAAGGAAAACGAAGATAACCGGCGTCATGGCCGCAATGCCGAAGGATTGCGCACCCCAGACGAGCACAAGATTGGCAAGGCCCATCTGTGCAAGCGCGAGGCCGAATTTGGCCGGTGCCGAAGGCTCCTTCCCGCGTTTGCCGAGCCATTGCCAAAGAGCGGCGAACAATGGGGCGAGGAGGATGATGTAAATGGGATTGATCGACTGGAACAGCGAGGCAGGCGTGGCCCCGCGATCGACATAACGGTCAGTGAACAGGCTCATCGAACCGCCCGCCTGCTCGAACAGGCCCCAGAAGAGCGGGTTGAGCGCAATCAGGAACAGGATCGCGAACATGCGTTCCCGAGGCTCTTTTTCCAGCTTGAAGCTTTCGAAAAGGACATAGCCGAGAAGCGCGACGCCCGAGACGACGAGCAGTGACTGGATGACATCCTGATATTGGACAAGCGCCCAGATGACCGCCACCGAGGCGAGGCCGATGCCATATAGGCCCCATTCCTTCGACTTGGTCAGTGGTGCTGGTGCTTCGCCGGCGCCATTCAGCGCACTCTTGCCCAGCACGAAGACGACGAGACCGGCAAGCATGCCGATGCCCGCAAGACCAAAGCCCCAGCCCCAGCCGATCGTCTGACCAAGATAGCCGACAAGAATCGTGCCGATGGCGGCACCCACGTTGATGCCCATGTAGAAGACCGTGTAGGCACCGTCGCGGCGCACATCGGTCATTTTGTAGAGCTGGCCGACCATCACCGAGATGTTGGCTTTCAGGAAGCCGGTACCGACAATGATGAACGCAAGCGCCGCCCAAAAGACGTTGATCGCCGGGTCGCTCTGCCCGCCCACGCCTTCAACCGCCATCAGGCTATGTCCAGCCGCGAGCAGAACACCGCCGAAAAGGACCGCCTTACGCTGCCCAAGATAACGGTCCGCCAGATAGCCGCCAAGGACGGGTGTGATGTACACAAGGCTTGTATAGGCGCCGTAGATCAGGCTCGATTTGGAATCGTTGAACAGCCAGTGCTGGGTCAGATAGAAAATGAGCAGCGCGCGCATGCCGTAATAGGAAAAGCGTTCCCACATTTCGGCGAAGAACAGCATGTACAGGCCCTTGGGGTGGCCTGCGAATTCGGGCTCTTTCTGGATCGCGATCTTGGCGCCAATTGCCAGAAAAACGCCGAGGACGACGACGGCAATCGCAGCGATCCAATCGCCTTCAGTCCAGAGCTGCATTGCTTTCATTTCTGTCACGCGAACCTCACCTTGACTCAATTGAAACGGGTTATGCTCTTCACGAGCCGTTGGTCCGGCACGCTAACGGAAAAATTGCGGCTGTGAAGAACAATGTTGCGCGATGATGACGCCATACCCCGCTGCGGCCATGGCGGGGCGGAACCATCGGAGCAGGCACCAACCGACAAACAGTCAATTCCGTTCGACGAGCGTCGGGATAAGTGGTTGACTTGCAGCCTGTTTGGCACGGATTTCAGCTACCGTCCGACGGGCCAGATCCAGCCGCGCCTTCTTGCCAGGATGCGTCCCATCATTGAACGGACCAAGATCCGTCTTCGCGCCATAGCGCCGCCAGAAATCGAGCGCGGCATCTAAACTGTAACCGGCGCGTGCCAGCATATAGGCGGCGAAATAGTCGGCCTCTTCCTCGGTTGCGCGAATGGCGGCGCGGTTCTTGCCGAGCGGCGCCAGCAGCCCACGTTTGATGCCCTGCCGGTCGAGCCGTTCGGGATGCCGCAGGATGTTGTGCGCCATTTCATGCGCGATGGGCACGGCGACGGCGTGGTCGCTGCCGGCAAAGGTCGCGAGTGCCGAAGAGACATGGACGGTCTTACCATCGGCACTGGCCGACAGCTTCTTGCCCGGCACCAGTTCAACATTGGCGGGGCAGGCAAGTTCAGCGTCCATGGACAGTGTCTGCTGCACACCGCCCCGATCAATCAGCAGGCGCACCGATCCATCCTGCAAGGCAGCGGCAAGTTGCGCGAGCACGGCCTCGACCACCTGATAGCTGGCGGGCGCCTTCACGGCGCTGCGCGGTGTCGGGGTGCCATCCATCGCGAGGATATGGTCTCCCACACGCACCCCGGCGCGGGCGGCTGCACTTCCCGGCACAACGACCGTGACGGTCGGGACATCCGACAGGCCAAGATCGGCCTGCGCTTCGGCCCGCCAGTCAGGCGCATATTGCCCGATATCCTGCACCAGCATTCCCTGGAGGGGCGAGGAAAACGGACAGATGGCGAGGTTCGCCGTCGCAAGCCGGTGCGAGATAGCGGCAATGCGCGCGTCCATCTCCCGCAATTTGGTCAACTCCCCAGCCGCCGCCGGGGCGGACATCAGCACCAGGCCGATGAGCAGGAGGATCAGGCGACGCATGACCCCCAGATAGGCCTGCCCTTGAAAAGCGGCAACCGCCCGCCCCATATCCCGGTCATGAGTGATACAATCAAATGGCACGGCACGACCATCGTCTCCGTGCGCAAATCCGGCAAGGTCGTTATCGCAGGCGATGGGCAGGTCTCGATGGGCCAGACCGTCATGAAGCCCAATGCCAAGAAAGTCCGCCCGCTGGGCGATGGCAAGGTCATTGCCGGGTTCGCAGGGGCGACCGCTGATGCCTTCACCCTGTTCGGACGGCTGGAACGCAAGTTGGAGCAGTTTAACGGACAGCTTCTGCGCGCCGCCGTTGAGCTCGCCAAAGACTGGCGGACCGACAAATATCTCCGCAATCTGGAAGCGATGATGATCGTCGCCGACAAGGACGTGACGCTCATCCTGACCGGCAATGGCGATGTTCTGGAACCCGTGGACGGCGTGGCCGCCATCGGATCCGGCGGCAACTTCGCCCTCGCGGCCGCGCGCGCGCTCAAGGACTATGAACCCGACGCCGAGGCCCTTGCCCGCAAGGCGATGGCCGTCGCGGCAGAGATTTGTGTGTACACCAACGACCAGCTGACCGTGGAGTCGCTGGAGAGCAGCACATAAAAATAACCCGTTCGTGTCGAGCGAAGTCGAGACACGTTCACCGCCCAAAGTCCCTCGACTTCGCCCGGGACAAACGGAAGTCTCTATGAACAACGCCCTTACCCCCAAGGCCATTGTGGCCGCTCTCGACGAACACATTATCGGTCAGTCCGATGCCAAGCGCGCCGTTGCCGTCGCCATGCGCAACCGCTGGCGGCGTCAGCAGCTCTCGCCTGAACTGCGCGAGGAAGTGACGCCCAAGAACATCCTGATGATCGGCCCCACGGGCTGTGGCAAGACCGAGATCAGCCGCCGTCTGGCGAAGCTCGCCGACGCGCCTTTCGTCAAAGTCGAAGCGACCAAGTTCACCGAGGTCGGCTATGTCGGCCGCGATGTTGAGCAGATCGCCCGCGATCTTGTCGAAGAAGCCATCCGGCTCGAAAAGGAACGCCGCCGTGCCGCGGTAAAGGACAAGGCCGAAG
Organism: uncultured Sphingomonadales bacterium; assembly: GCA_903958285.1. Classification (GTDB taxonomy): domain Bacteria; phylum Pseudomonadota; class Alphaproteobacteria; order Sphingomonadales; family Sphingomonadaceae; genus Aquisediminimonas. Next base: position 7,936 of record CAJBSR010000266.1, on the reverse strand, counting down.
AGGCAGCAATGAACCGGCTGCTTGATGCGCTGACCGGCAAGGACGCCTCCACCGCGACACGTGACGCCTTCCGCCTGCGTTTTCAGGAGGGCCATCTGGATGCGACCGAAATCGAGATCGAAGTCGAAAACGCGCCCAACATGCCGTTCGAAATCCCCGGCGCGCCCAATGTCGGGATGATCAATCTGTCCGAGATGATGGGCAAGGCACTGGGCGGCGCACCCAAGAAGCGCCGCAAAATGACTGTGCCCGCCGCTTGGGCCAAGCTGGTTGAGGAAGAGGCCGATGCCCGGCTGGATCAGGATGATGTCGCCCGCGTTGCGCTGACCGATGCTGAGGCCAATGGCATCGTGTTTCTGGACGAGATCGACAAGATCGCCGTGTCCGACGTCCGCGGCGGCTCCGTCAGCCGTGAAGGCGTGCAGCGCGATCTGCTGCCGCTGATCGAAGGCACGACCGTCTCCACCAAATATGGCCCGATGAAGACCGATCATATCCTCTTCATCGCAAGCGGTGCCTTCCACGTCGCCAAGCCGAGCGATCTGTTGCCCGAACTGCAGGGGCGCCTGCCGATCCGCGTCGAGCTGAAAGCGCTGACCGAAGCGGACTTCGTCAACATTCTCTCGGACACACGGGCGAGCCTGACGACGCAATATTCAGCGCTGCTGCAAACCGAGGGCGTGACCGTGGACTTCACCGATGATGGCATCCGCGCCATCGCCCGGATCGCGGCCGAGGTGAACGAAACAGTCGAAAATATCGGCGCACGCCGCTTGTCCACTGTGCTCGAAAAGCTGCTCGAAGAAGTGAGCTTTGAGGCAGAGGACCGGACCGGCACGACCGTCCTAATCGATGGACCTTTTGTTGAGGCGCAACTGGCAGAAGTCGCCAAGAATGTGGATCTGAGCAAATACGTTCTTTGACCTAAGCCGCCCTTGTGCAAAGAGGGCGGGCTTTGACTGACGAACCAGAAATCCGCGCCCAAGCAATTACCAGCCACGATGTGGCGAAGGGTGCGGGCACGACGCTGTTGGCGCGGCTCGGCGCGGTGGTAGAGGTCGTGGCCCAACCGGCTTATGTCTGGCTGTTCGGGCTGGCCAGCTTTGGGATTTATACAGCTCTCTGGGCCGCCATAACTCTGGTTGAAACCATTGCAGATCTTGGCATGACGGCTGCTTTGCAGCGCACCGTTCCGCAAGCCGAAACGGAACAAAAGGCCGTGGCCACATTGCGCGCGGCGCTTATCATGGGTGTGCTGCCGTGCATTGCGTTGGCCGCCATAGCCTCGGTCTTTGCAGCTGATCTCGCGCATATCTTTAACGCAGCGCAGGGCGATGCAGAGCGTTTGAGCCATTTCATCGCGATCTTCGTTTGGGCCTTACCGCTTTGGGCCTTTGTTGAAGTGGCAACGTCTGCCTTGCGCGCGCGTCGGGTATTCGGTGCGGAAATCCGCCTCCGCCTCTTTTGGGAGCAGATCGTTAGGCTCATTTGCGCCATCGGTTTTTGGGCCATGGGTTTTGGCACAATGTCGCTATTTTATGCGCATCTGGCGTCGCTCATTGTCATTTGCGCGCTGTGCATCCGGCTCCTGAGCAGAAACTATGACCTCCGCCTTCTGGGCGCTGGCCCGGCGGAAGATCGCGTCTGGCATGGAACATGGATGGCCGGCATTTCCGTCATGCCAACCAACTTGACCACGCGGCTGTTTAGCGATGCGCCGACGCTTCTACTCAATGCCCTGTTGCCAGGCGCGCAAGGCGCCATTGCCGGCGGACAATTTGCGCTGGTCCGCAAGGTCAGTTCGCTGGTGCAGACAATCCGGATCGCCTTTGCCTATGTGCTGGCCCCCTTGGCGTCTGCCGCCTCAACGGGCGGCAAGGCCGCAGTTGAGAACATCTATGCCTTTTCAACGCGCATCTCATTGACGGTCGCCTTACCGGTCTGCTGCGTTCTGATAGCCGGCGGCCCGACGCTGTTGCGCGCCATTGGGAGCGGGATGGAAGGTGCCCTTCTTGCCCTAGCCTTGCTGCTGTTGGCCCGACTTGCAGAAACGGTGAGCGGCGCGGCCGCCCCCATCCAACAGGTCATGTCGCGCTATTCCAGCCAATATATCGGCAGCGCGACGGGCCTCGCTGTATCGGTGCTGATTGGCTTAGCGGTGATGCCGGAGGGCGGACTGACGGGCATGTCTTTGGCCGTGGCCCTCGGCCTTGTTGCGACCTCTGCGATACCAGCTTGGCAAGTTTACCAGCAACATGGGCTGCTGCCCTTTGGCCAACCCTTTGCGCAGGTCGCGCGCCGCGCCCTGATTGTATCACTGGCCGGCTTTATCGCCACGCTTTGGGTCAACCTTTTGCCGGTGGGACTGGCCTTGATGCTCTTATGTGGAGTGCTGTTGGCGACGTTGTGGATAGCATGTCGCTGGGCCCTCCCTTTGCCGGACCGCGAAGCGCTCGGATCAGTGGCCGTCCGGATGCGGCTGATCTAACCGCGTCAGAAAAATCTGTTCGGCGAGCACATGGTCGCTGACTTTATCGACGTCAATCGCCGCTTCGGCCATCGGCATAGGCACGAGATGTGCGGAGAGGCCAAGCCTTTTCCCCGCCTTGCCAAGCGCCTTCGCCAAACCAATGGTCCGGGTAATGGCTCTGAGCGCGAGTAAGGGACCAAAATGCAGAAAGAGCTTCCATGCCTTTTTGCGGTCCTGTTCGGCCTCTGCCCAGAGCTCAAGCGCGCCTCGCGCCCCAGCACTGCGCAGCGCAAAGAGATTAGCACCAGACCAGGCTCCATCGGAGAAGCGCAACCACGTCCGCTTGTTCCCGGGGTAAGCGGCCAGCATCGTTGCCCGTTCCACCATGGCCACAGCAACATCATCACCGCTGGCGTCCGCCTCTGCGATAAAATGCCGCACCATCTCCGGCGTCAGAAGGGGGTGATCTGCTGTCGTCACCAGCACCGGCCAAGGTGCCGCAGGCGTCCCCGCATGGCGCAGGATACTGACCGAAATACCATCGCTGCTGGCCAGAATGTCTGCCGCACCACCGGCCGCGACGGCCGCTGCAAGGGCCTCAGTATCTTGGGCGAGAACGACGATCTTCCCGATTTCGGCGACCTGGCTGAGCGTCCGGACGACCTGTGTGACCATCGGCTCTCCGCCGACCGGGACAAGCGCCTTCCACGCCTCCCCAAAATGCGCGGCCAGCGGATCAACGCCGGGGCGCTGCCCTGCCAGAACAATGGCCGTCCATAGACGATGGGGAGAGGTCACGTTTTCGCCTCAAAGCAGGTGTAGCAAATAGTCATGGATGTTGCGATCTTCGACCTTGACCGGACAGTGACGAGGTTTTCGACCTACACGCCCTTTCTTCTTTTTGCAGCCTTTCATCGCGCGCCATGGCGTTTGCTGCTGTTTCCGGTCTGGATTTTGGCGATGGCGGGCTATGTGCTCGGCATTTACAAACGCAAAGACCTGAAGGAAATTGGTTTTCGACTGATGCTCGGTCGGCGCATCAAGCCGGCGGAGTTGCAGCACGTCTCCGCAAAATTTGCCAAGAGGATTGTCCGCCATAACCTGCTCACCGATGCCGTGGCGCGTGTTGAGGCGGAAAGATCAAATGGCGCGCTGTTGATGTTGGCCACGGCCTCGCCCGATTTCTACGCCCGCGAAATCGCGCTTCTGCTGGGCTTTGACTGTGTCGTGGCAACCAGGCAGGCGCACTTGCCCGGTGGCGACATTAGTTTTCGGATTAACGGGCAGAATTGCTACGGCGATGCCAAGCGAGAGATGATCGAGACGGCATGCGCGGCGGACGAACGCCTCGGGCGAGCTGATGGCTTTCGGTTTTATAGCGACAGCGCGTCGGATGCCCCCACACTGTTCTGGGCAAGCGCTGCTGTCGCCGTCAATCCCGGCAGTTCGCTGCGGAAACTCGCGTCCAAACATGGATGGGATGTTGTCATTTTCGCATGACCAGGCGCGTTTGTTTTCTCTTCAATCATGAAGATGTGCATCAAGTTGCCCACACATTGCCGGTGGCGCTGGAACTTGCCTGCCAGAGCACCGATCTGGAGGTGGAAATTGCCGTTTCCACAGCAGAACAAGCGACCGCTGTCGAAAGCCTGATCCAAGCGCGTCCGACCGCCAATCCGCCTATCGTCCGCCGCTTGGAACTCAGCCCATTAATGGAGCTGGCGACCTCTGAGCTCAGCCGGATCGTCCCGGCCCGGCGGATCGCAATGCTGCGCCGACACCTCGACTATTTTCAGTCATTCGACGCGATGGTCGTCCCGGAGTTTACCACCACCCTCTTACGATCGCGCTGGAAGCTCACACGGCCGCTCTTGGTCTGTATTCCGCATGGCAGCGGCGATCGGTCTGTCGGCTTTTCCGATGAGCTTCGTTTTTTTGACCGGGTGCTGGTTGCAGGTGAAAAGACGCGCAGGCGGATGCTGGAACGCCACCCAATGATGGCCGATAAGATCAAGGTCTGCGGATATCCCAAGTTCGATGCGATGGACCTAACGCGCAAGCCGCGTCTGTTTGATAATGATAAGCCTGTTGTCGTCTACAACCCGCATTTCGATCCGCTCTTATCGTCATGGTACCGCTTCGGTCCCCGGATTCTCGACTATTTCGCTGGGCAGAGCCACTATAACTTCGTCTTTGCCCCCCATGTGATGTTGTTTCGAAAGCTCATCCATGGGTCGCTGGAGCATCGCCGGCTACATGTCCGGGGGAAGGTGCCGCAGCGCATTTACGGCATGCCACACATGTTGATCGACACGGGCAGCGCGCGGTCCGTTGACATGACGTACACCCTTGCCGGTGACATCTACCTTGGGGATGCCAGCAGCCAGATTTACGAATGGATCATTCGACCGCGCCCAGCCATCTTCCTAAATGCGCATGATGCAAAGTGGCAGGACGATCCGAACTATGCGCATTGGCATTTAGGGCAGGTTATCAACGATCCAAGCCAGTTGGAGGCCGCACTCGACCCCGAGGCGGGCGACCTCGATTATATGCTTGATCGGCAGAAGCTGGCCTGTGCCCAGACATTTTCATTTGCCGACACGTCTGCATCACTGCGGTGCGCCGCTGAAATTCAGGCACTGCTCAAATAGTCGCCCGTTAAAACCAGGGTTATCGAGAAGCCGGTTGGCGCCTTTCTCAATTACGGGAATAATCCTCATTTTTGGAGAGGCCCGCCATGCCGTATCTCACCTTTCATCTGCTGCCGCTAAGCTCTGCCGTCCTGGTGACTATCGCCCTGCCCGCGGTCGCCATCGCACAAGGCAACCCGCAACCCGCGACAACAGTTGAGGATGTCATCACCCGGCCGCTGGCGGATGTAAATCTGAAGCGCAAAGATGTTCCGGCGGAACTTCTGGCCATTCAGGACAACCCCTATGCCTCAATCAAATTCAACACTTGTGCGGGCATCCTCTCTGAGCTCGAAAAGCTGAATGCAGTGCTCGGCCCAGACTTTGATGAGGTGGAGGTCGATGAAGACGCGCGCAAACGCAAGGAAGGAGTCGCCAATGCGGCAGGGGGCCTTGTCTCCAGCCTCATTCCTTTCCGCTCACTCGTCCGCGAAATTTCGGGTGCAGGGCGCGCCGACCGGGATTATCGCGAAGCCCTCTATGCAGGCGTCGTCCGGCGCGGCTATCTGAAGGGATTGGGTGAGGCACGAAACTGTCCAGCCCCTGCCCGTCCGCTCCACCCGCTGGAGGGCGCGGCACGGGCAGCGGGACAGGCAATCAGGGGCAAGGATGACGAATGAAGCGTCGCGGCTGGCAGCCGCAAAGTGGCGGTTGAAGCTTGAAGACTGCAACAACACCGGCGATTTCCGGGAGCTTGCGCGCAGGCGCCTGCCGGGGCCTGTCTTTCACTATATCGATGGCGCTGCCGATGATGAGGTGACGCGCAGGCGCAACACCGAAAGTTATGAAGCGTGCGATCTTGTGCCCAATGTGTTGGCCGGCGTGGCGGATATCGACATGTCGACCACCGTGATGGGTCGCAAGATTGCGATGCCGCTGTTCCTTTCCCCCACCGCGCTGCAGCGCGTGTTCCACTGGCAAGGCGAACGCGCCGTCGCCCGTGCGGCCGAAAAGTTCGGGACCTATTTCGGCATTTCCAGCCTTGCGACGGTCAGCATCGAAGAGATCGGCGAGACGATTTCCACCCCAAAGCTGTTCCAGCTCTATATCCATAAGGACAAGGGGCTGAACACCGCGATGGTCGAGGCGTGCAAGGTCGCCAAGTTTGATGCCATTGCGCTGACCGTCGACACGATCGTCAGCGGCAACCGCGAACGGTGCATGCAAACAGGCTTTACCTCACCACCTAAACTGACAGTGTCCTCAGCCTTCGACTTTGCCATGCACCCGCGCTGGACGCTCAATTACCTGTTGCGCGAGAAATTCGAGCTCTCAAACCTGAAGGACCATGTCCGCGAAGGATCACAACAGGCAATTTCGATTCAAGACTATTTCAACACGATGCTCGACACGTCGATGGACTGGAAAACCGCCGAAAAGGTGCGCGCCGATTGGGGTGGGGAGTTCTGCCTGAAGGGCATCATGTCCGTTGAGGATGCCAAACGCGCCGTCGATATTGGCGCGACCGCGATCATGGTCTCCAACCACGGCGGTCGCCAGCTCGACGGGGGGCGCGCGCCATTCGATCAGCTGGCCGAAATCGTCGACGCCGTTGGCGACAAGCTCGACGTCATCTGCGATGGCGGGATCACGCGGGGCAGCCATGTGCTGAAAGCGCTTTCCGTTGGCGCCAAGGCCTGCTCGGGTGGGCGGCTCTATCTCTATGCCCTTGCGGCGGCCGGACAGCCAGGGGTGGAACGGGCGATTGGTAAATTGCACGCCGAAATCGAACGCGGAATGCGCCTGATGGGCGCACGCTCCGTGGCTGATCTGGGACGGGAAAACTTGCGTTACCGATGATCCCCCCTTGGCGATGCCCGGGCTTCGTGCGAAGGATCAATAGATCCATATTGGTGCGACACGGGGAAGCCAATGACGGTGGAAGAAGCTGGAACGACCCTGCGATATAAGGCGTTCATCAGCTATAGCCATTGCGACACGACTGTTGCCGTCCGTCTTCATCGGCGGCTCGAGAGCTATCGCTTGCCCCTAAGGCTCGTCGGAACGTCCACACCGCGCGGCCCAGTTCCCGCGCGGCTAACCCCAATTTTTCGCGATATTGATGAGCTTCCTGCCGCGGATGATCTGAGCACCGAGATCAAGGCGGCGCTGGCGGATTCAACCGCACTCATTGTGTTGTGCTCGCCTGATGCGAAAGCCTCCCGCTGGGTTAACCGCGAAATTGAGCTGTTTCGAGAAATACATCCGGACCGGCCGATTCTACCCGCCTTGGTGCGCGGGGATCTCGACAACGCCTTCCCACCCGCACTCTTCACACCCGGCCCTGATGGCAGCGCGCGGGAACCCATTGCCTCTGATCTGCGCGGTGAACAGGAACGTTTGGGCCGGATCAAGCTGATCGCCGGGTTGACCGGCATTGGTGTGGACGATCTGGTGCAACGGGATGCACAGCGCCGACTGCGCCGCGTGATGGCCGTCACAGCCTCCGCCGTCATTGCCATTATAGTGCTGTCTGGCCTGCTGGTGGCTGCGGTCCGCGCACGTGCGGAGGCGGAGCGGCAACAGGCTGAGGCGGAAGGTCTGATCGAGTTCATGCTGACCGACTTACGAGGGCGCCTTAAGGGGGTTGGACGGCTAGATGTCATGAATGCGGTCAACGCACGCGCGATGGATTATTATAGCGACCAGTCTTTGGCGGCCCTGCCCGACCAGAGCCTAGAGAGGCGTGCCCGCATCCTTCATGCCATGGGCGAAGATGATGAGGCGCGCGGCGACAAGGCCGCAGCACTAGCCAAATTCTCCGAGGCCCATC
>CAJBSR010000265.1 GCA_903958285.1 uncultured Sphingomonadales bacterium | reverse complement strand
CGAAGACGCGCTGGAGGCGACGATGAAGCCATTTGGCGGGTTTGACCACAATGCGCAGACGCTGCGCACACTCACGCAGCTGGAATCGCCTTATCCGTCATGGCCGGGCCTGAACCTCAGCTGGGAATTGCTGGAAGGGCTGGCCAAGCATAATGGACCCGTTGCCCGTCCGGGCTGGGCATTGTCCGAAGTCAACGCGCAGTTCGACCTAAGCCTGACCGACTGGCCATCACTTGAGGCGCAGATTGCGGCGATCAGCGACGACATCGCCTATGATAATCACGACATTGACGATGGCATAAGGGCAGGGTTGCTCACCATCGACCAGTTGCTGGATCTGCCTTTCGTGGCACAGCGTTGGGAAGCGATTTTGGGCCGCTATCCGGACGTGCCGCAGCGCCGCTTGATCGGTGAGCTGACCCGCGAACAGATTGGCGTGATGGTCAATGATGTGATTGAATCGACACGCGCCAGAATCGCGGAAGCAGGCATCAAAACCGCTGACGATGTCCGCAACGCGGGTGTCATGATCGGTGGGTTTTCGGCAGAAATGGGGGCGCGCGAAAGGCAGCTTAAATCATTCATGTATGAAAAGCTGTATCACCACCCAACGCAGATGGCGGCGGCCGAAGAGGCAACCAAAATTGTGCGTGAGCTGTTTGCCGCCTATCGCGACGATCCTGCATTATTGCCGGATGAATGGCGCGACAGCCTTCCCAGCGAAGAACCGCAGCGCAGCCGTCACATCGGGGATTTTCTTGCGGGCATGACCGACCGCTATGCAACCGATCGGCATCGCGAAATTTGTGGAACCATCGCATGAGCCGCAAGATAGTCATCGCCGGCGGTTCAGGCCTTGTGGGCAAACAGGCGGCGGACATGTTGGCGCGCGCTGGATTCGCAGTCCACCTCGTGTCGCGCCGACCATCGCTATCATTGGCTCCGGACACAGAGGAGCATGTCGCGCCAACCGCTGACTGGCCAGCGATTGTGGCAAGGTTAAAGCCGGACGTTGCAATTTCCGGTTTGGGGACGACGATACGCACAGCCGGATCGCGCGAAGCCTTCAGGGCGGTTGACCATGATCTGGTGCTGGCCTTTGCCAAGGCAAGCCATGATGCCGGCGCGCAGCATTTCATTACGATATCATCCGTAGGCGCGATGCCAGCGAGCAGCAGTTTCTATTTGAGAACGAAGGCGGAAATGGAGCAGGGGCTGCGCAACATCGGGTTCCAACGCCTTGATATCATGCGGCCCAGTCTGCTCACGGGCGGGCAGCGTGACGACCGCCGTTCGGGCGAGGCATTGGGCATATTGCTGTCGCCATTTGTTGACATGCTGATGTTCGGACCGATGCAGAAATTTGCGTCCACGCCGTCTGGCAAAGTCGCAACGGCCATCACCAACTTGGCAAAATCGGGCGACGATGGCGTGTTTATCCACGAAAATGAATCGATAAACACGCTCGCCGGTTGACTCTCCAAGGCGGTAAGGCCAATGCAGATTCGTCGCTGACGAAGCGGGAGAGCGTCCCTTTAAGGGACCGCCGAAGGAGCAACCGCCCCGGAATCTCTCAGGCAAAAGGACCGCTTCGGCTTTTGCGACACTCTGGAAAGCGCATGTCTTTGCGATTTGCAACGACATGCCACCGAAGGTGTAACCTGCCTTTGCCACCTTGTGTGGCAACCAAGGCGGATAAAGCTCTCAGGTACCCGTGACAGAGGGGGCAGCAGACTATGCGCCAACCGGCGTCGGTCGCTGCGACTCTTGAACGGACTGATATGAGCGAAGAAGACGAATTCGAACTAGAACCCATCGAAATTTTGGAGCTACCGCTCGACGCATGGCACCGCGACAAGGGCGCGCGCATGGTCGAGTTTGCCGGCTATCACATGCCGATCCAATATGAAGGCATCATGGCCGAACATATTTGGACCCGCGAGAACGCAGGGCTATTCGACGTCAGCCATATGGGGCAGCTGATGCTGACCGGCGACGGCGCGGCCGAAGCGCTTGAGGCGATGGTACCCGGCGACATATCCGCGCTTAAAGAGGGCAAGATGCGTTACTCGCTGCTTCTGGATGAAGACGGCGGCGTGCTGGACGACATGATGATTACGGCCGTGCCGATGGGGCTGTATGTGGTGGTCAATGGCGCAGTGAAATGGGACGATATGGGCTATTTGCGGGAGCATTTGCCCGATGAGATCACCATCAACCACATGGATGACCGCGCATTGCTGGCGTTGCAAGGTCCAAAGGCTGTGGATGCATTGAAACGCGTGGTGCCCGGTGTCGACGCGCTCTACTTCATGGAGGCCGGTTCATTCTTCTGGGGACCCAAGACCGATCCCGAGCCGCTGTGGATCAACCGTTCGGGGTACACCGGAGAAGATGGCTT
>CAJBSR010000264.1 GCA_903958285.1 uncultured Sphingomonadales bacterium | reverse complement strand
GCGGCCGGTCTTCTTCACCGAGGCCTCGATGGTCTCGATATCAAGCGGCACGAGCGTGCGCAGATCGATGACGTCGGCATCAACGCCCAGTTCCTCAATCGCGGCGAGGCCGACATGCACCATCGTTCCGTAAGTGATGACTGTGAGGTCCTGCCCCTCGCGGGCCAGCGCGGCCTTGCCGAGCGGGATGGTGTAATGGCCTTCCGGAACCTCGCTAGCGGGGTGCTTCGCCCAAGGCTGAACCGGCCGGTCATAATGGCCATCGAACGGGCCGTTATAGATGCGCTTGGGTTCAAAGAAGAGGACGGGGTCATTGTCTTCAATCGCGGCCAGCAGCAGTCCCTTCGCGTCATAGGGGGTCGAGGGGATGACGGTTTTCAGGCCCGAGACATGGGTGAAGATGCTTTCAGGCGACTGGCTGTGCGTCTGCCCGCCAAAGATGCCGCCGCCAAAGGGGGAGCGTACCGTGATTGGCATGTGCCATTGCCCGGCGGAACGATAGCGGATGCGCGCGGCCTCTGACACAAGCTGGTCAAGCGCGGGGTAAATGTAATCGGCAAACTGGATTTCGGGTATGGGGCGCAGACCATAAGCCGCCATGCCGACCGCGACGCCGATAATGCCGCATTCGGTGATCGGGGTGTCAAAGCTGCGCGTCTTGCCGAACTTCTGTTGCAGCCCGGCGGTCGCGCGGAACACGCCGCCGAAAAAGCCGACATCTTCCCCAAAGACGACCACACCGGCATCGCGTTCCATCGCGACGTCCAACGCGCTGTTGATCGCCTCGATCATGTTCATGCGGCGGGTGGGGGTGTCGGTCATCAGCGTTGACCCTGTCCGCCGTCCGGCCATTTGCGCATCCGCTCGGCCATCATCTGCGCTTGCTGTTCCTTCAGGTGCGGGGGCATGTCTTCAAACACATCTTCAAACATCGTCTCAAACGGCTGGTGCAGGCCGTGGCCGAGGATGCCGTTCTTTTCTGCTTCCTTCTGTGCTGCCTTCACGCTTTCGGCGAGTTCGAGGTCCATCGCCGCGTGGCGGTCCTCATTCCATTCGCCGATGGCGATGAGGTGTGCCTTCAGGCGGGCAATGGGGTCGCCCAGCGGCCACTTCACGCCTTCATCGGCGGAGCGATAGGCGCTCGGATCGTCCGACGTGCTGTGCCCTTCGGCGCGGTAGGTGAAATGCTCGATCAGCGTCGGGCCATTGTTGGTCCGCGCACGTTCAGCGGCCCAGGCAGTCGCGGCGTAGACGGCGAGCGCATCATTGCCGTCGACGCGCAGGCCCGCAATGCCATAGCCGATGGCGCGCGCGGCAAAGGTGGTCGCTTCGCCGCCGGCAAACCCCGCAAAGGAACTGATCGCCCATTGGTTGTTGACGACATTGATGATGACAGGCGCGCGGTAAACGGTCGCGAACGTCATCGCGGCGTGGAAGTCCCCCTCCGCTGTCGAGCCTTCGCCACACCAGGCCGCAGCGATCCGGCTGTCGCCCTTGGAGGCGCTGGCCATTGCCCAGCCGACCGCTTGGGGCAACTGCGTCGTCAGATTGCCGGAGACGGTGAAGAAGCCATATTCCGGTGACGAATACATGATGGGGAGTTGTCTGCCCTTAAGCGCATCACCTTTGTTCGAATAAATCTGGTTCATCATGCCGATGAGCGGATGGCCGCGCGCGATGAGGATGCCCTGCTGCCGGTAAGAGGGGAAGCACATGTCCTCCCGATCCAGCGCATGCGTTTGCGCGACGGCGACAGCCTCTTCGCCGGTGCACTTCATGTAAAAGCTGGTCTTGCCCTGCCGCTGCGCACGGAACATGCGGTCGTCAAAGGCGCGGGTGAGCGCCATGTCGCGCAACATGGTCCGCAGCACGTCCGGTGAAAGGCGGGGGTCCCAAGGGCCGACGGCTTGGCCTGCATCATCCAACACCCTTACGAGACCAAAGGCCATGTCGCGCAGGTCATGCGCGGCGGCAAAGCTGTCGGGGCGCGGCGTCACACCTGCCGGCGTCACCTGAATGTGCGAGAAGTCCGCCTCTTCGCCGGGACGGGCGGGCGGCTCCGGAATGTGGAGCGAGAGCGGAGGGCGGTTGCGGCCACGCGAGTCGTTCATAACAACACGTTGTAATAAAATTACGCGGACTTATCCAGAGTGGTGTTGAAGCCCTTTCAGTCCGGCAGCTTTGCGCTTAGGCTGGGGTTATGATCCGAACCCTCTTTGCGGCGCTGCTGATCGCCCTTCCGTCCGCTGCCCTTGCGCAGGCCAAGAGTTGCATCGTGCCGGATGCCTTGCCGGAGCTTCGGGTTGAAACCCCACCGCCCGGCCAAATCCGCAAGGTGCCGGTCACGGGGTATCTTCTGTCGCTGTCATGGTCTCCGCAATATTGCCGCGACAAGCAAGGCAGCGTGGCAGATGCCAGCCAGTGCGGAAAGGACGCCCGCTTCGGGTTTATCCTCCACGGCCTCTGGCCGGAAGGGGACCGGCAGATTGACCCGGCCTGGTGCGGAGACGCCAAGCCGCTCGACGCGGGGCTCATCAAGCAGCATTTCTGCATGACGCCATCCGCCCGATTGTTGCAGCATGAATGGGCCAAGCATGGCACCTGCATGGCCGCCAAGCCGGACCGCTATTTCCGCGCCGCCTCCATCCTCTATCGCGCCGTGCGCTTTCCGGACATGAACGCCCTGTCGCGGCGGGGCGTGACGGTGGGGACGTTTGCCGCCGAATTTGCGCGGATCAACCGCGGTATGTCGCCTGCCATGGTCCGCGTCATGACCACACCGGGCAACTGGCTGAAGGAAGTGCGCGTCTGCATGGACACAGCGTTTAAGCCCCGCCCTTGCCCAAAAGGAGAGCCGACCGCCCCGCCCAAGCGCCGCCTCAATATCTGGCGGGATGAAAGATAGGGGCTATAGGTCGATCACCGCTGTCTCCGGATGATGTTTATCCAGATGCTTTTTGACGAGCTTCAAATTGCGGGTGTTGGAGCGGAAGAAGAAATCGGGGATGGCGCCGACCAAGGGGATGACGCCGAGCAGCGCGTCAAAGCCGATATTCCCCGCCATCCGCACCATCGTTGTTTTGGACATGCCGAGGTTGCGCGCCTCCCAGGCGATGTAGCTTCCCATCACGGCGGCCACAATCGTCCCACCGGGCAGAAAATCCAGCAGCACATCCATGCCGACGCGCTTGTTTGTGCCGGGGATAACGAACAGCCCTTCGAGCAGCTTTTCCAGTCCTTCAATGCGCCGCCGCACCGCTGCCGGGTGGCGCCCTGCAAAGTCGGACGGATCAATCTTCATCTTGCGCGCGGGGGCCATCGGCAACTCCTTTGCTGATTAATATAGGCAGGCGCCGCGCTGTTACTAGTTCTTCGCCCGTTCAAGCCGGTTGAGCGGGTGGATGGCGACACCATTATCGGCAAAGCCCAACAGGCGCGGCGCAACGAGCGACCAGCGCAGCGGCATGGCAATTGGAATGTAGAGCTGATCATCGGCCAGCGACTGGTCTGCCTCGGCCATTAGGCGGGGGCGTTCTTCAGGCTTGGCGCGGCGCATGATGGACAGGGTGTTCGTCACCGTCTGGCTGCACAGGGGCAGGCCGGGGCAGCGGAAGCGCCCAAGATACCAGCTTGCGACTGAAACCGGCGCGACAGAATCAATCAAACGCAGGTCAGCAGCTTCATTCCGCCCAACACGCACGGCGCGCACGCCAATCTGCCGCCAGTCTGCTGCCAACTGGGCAAAAAGCAGGCGCCCGCCCGGGCCATCCGGCAGGGCAACACGCAGGGTGATGCGGGACCCGTCGATCAGGCGACGGGCGCGGGCCAGCCGTGCGGGTCGGTCCAGCGCGGCCCAGTCCGGCACGGCCTGTATGAAGGTGCCAATTGGGGATGGCAGCATCGCGTCGGTCGCGCGCCAGCCCGGAATGGTATATCGCTGAACAAAGGCCGTGCGGTTGATCGCCATGGCAAGCGCGCGCCGGACGTCCCGGTCCGCAATGGGGCCATCGGCCCGCGCGGGCACAAGGCCCAATAGTCCTGCCACGGCATCGCGGCGGATCTCACGCGGGTTGACCTCGCTCGCCAACGCCAGAGGGTAGGAATTGAAGGTGCCCCCCAGAACCAGATCTGCATCGCCTGTGGCGAATCGGGCGACGGCCATTGCGGCCTCTTCGCCGCGGATCCGGCGTTCCATGCGCTGCAGAGCATCCTCGTCCATGTCCTCGGCGGTGTCGGGCAGGACGGGCCGGAGCACGACCGAATG
>CAJBSR010000263.1 GCA_903958285.1 uncultured Sphingomonadales bacterium | reverse complement strand
GGCGTAATTCAGCCTTGTGACAGGTGCTCTGTAGTGGAGCTGAAAAGGGAAGTCGGTTCAAATCCGGCGCTGTTCCCGCAACTGTAACCGGCGAGTTCCTCTCCGTTATACCACTGGGCAACCGGGAAGGTGGAGAGGCGCAGCGACCCGGAAGCCAGGAGACCTGCCCGTCACAGCCAGTCCTTCGGCTGTGCGGGAAGACGCAGGCGATCGGGGGTTTCCTCGCGTGACGGCAATGGGAGTCGTCGTGCGAAGGAGATTGAATTGAAATCTGTATTTTATTGCTCGGCTGCGCTGTTGGCGCTGGCCTCCAGCTCTGCGTTTGCCCAAGAGGCGGACGAGGCCGAAACGATCATCGTGACCGCCACCGGCGCGCCGACACGCAGTTCCGATACCGGCCAAGCCGTCTCGACCCTCAGCCAGAATGAGATTGACGTACGTCAGTCCATTGGCGTTGCCGAATTGCTGGCCTCACAGCCCGGCGTCACCATTTCGCGCAATGGCGGGCTTGGCGGCTTTTCCGCGGTCCGGATTCGTGGCGCAGAAGGCGAACAGACGCTCGCGCTGATCGACGGCGTGAAGGTCAATGACCCTTCCTCCCCCGGAGGCGGCTTTGACTTTGGCAGCCTGTTGATCGGCAACATCCAGCAAATCGAAGTGCTTCGCGGGCCGAACTCGGTGCCCTGGGGCAGCGAGGCGATTGGCGGCGTCGTCAATGTCGTGACCGCCACGCCGACCGCGCAACCGAGTGCCAAGCTGCGCGGCGAAGTGGGATCGAACGCCGCCCGCAACATCGTCGGCAATCTGGCCGGCACACTTGGCTCTGTGCGCGCTTCGCTGGGCGCTGGCTGGTTCAACGAAGGCGGCATATCTGCCTATAAGAACGGGACAGAGGCAGACGGCCTGCGGCAATATGGGGCCAATGGGCGCGTCGAGATCGACGTGGCCGACGGCATCGGAATCGATCTACGCGGCTATTACGCGAAAAGCCGGATTGATCAGGATGGTTTCCCGCCGCCCCTTTATAGCTTTGCCGATACGCCGGACGTCACCCATTCCGAACAGATCATGGGATATGCTGGGCTACGTGCTGATCTTGGTGATCTGCGCAACCAGTTCGGTGTGACCCTCTCCGACATCAACCGCGACAGCTTTGCCGCACCCGGCGATGCCACACCGCAATATCTCAACCGTGGCCGGATTGAGCGGATCGAATATCGCGGTGACTGGCGGGCGGGCGATGCCGTGCGCGCGGTGTTCGGCGCCGAGCATGAACGCTCCCGCATCAGCGACGGCTTTTCGGACAACAAGACGCATGTGAGCGGCGGCTACCTCCAGATCATCGCCAGCCCCATCTCCCGCGTCACCCTGACCGGCGGCGTCCGTGTGGATGATCATGCGACCTTTGGCACGCGCACAACGCTGTCCGGCAATCTGGTCTGGCGCGCGGGCAGCGGCACCACGATCCGCGCCGCCTATGGCGAGGGCTTCAAGGCCCCGACATTGTTCCAGCTGTATAGCTTCTACGGGAATGTCACGCTGAAACCCGAAAGCGCGCAAAGTTATGATCTGGGGATCGAGCAGAAGCTGCTGGACGGCCGCCTCATCCTCTCGGCAACTTTGTTCCAGCGTGACACGCGCAATCAGATCGACTTCATTTCCTGTTTTGGTCAGACCACAGGTATCTGCATCAACCGGGCCGATGGCACCTATGACAATGTCGACAGCACCCGCGCCAAGGGCCTTGAAACATCAATAGAAATGCGCCCCAGCAGCACGCTTGGCTTCACCGTCAACTACACGCTGCTCGACACCGAAGACCGGACGACCGGCCGCGAACTTGTCCGGCGGCCGCGACATAATCTGGCAGCGGATGTGGACTGGACGACACCCTTTGGCGCGCGCCTCGGCGCGACGCTG
Source organism: uncultured Sphingomonadales bacterium (assembly GCA_903958285.1). Taxonomy (GTDB): domain Bacteria; phylum Pseudomonadota; class Alphaproteobacteria; order Sphingomonadales; family Sphingomonadaceae; genus Aquisediminimonas. Next base: position 1,169 of record CAJBSR010000263.1, on the reverse strand, counting down.
CGATTGGCGAGCGACAGCGCGGATACCGACTTTGAGACCTTCGCCCGGACAGCGCTCGATGGTTATGCACTGGTCGGTCTGCGCGCTTCCCTGCCCATCGGCGACACGCTCGAACTCTATGGCCGCGTCGAGAACCTGTTCGACACGCGCTATGAAACGGTGAGCGGTTACGGTGCCTATGGCCGCACCGCGCATGTCGGCGTGCGGGCGAGCTTCTGATGCGCCGCCTCTGGCCCGCTGTGTTGCTTCTCGCCGGATGCAGCGGCGGGCCGGAGGTTGCGCCCGGTGGGATCGTGTCGAACAATCCCTGTATCGACGCGATCCTTGCCCAAGTCGCGCCGGACGATATCGCGGCGGTGAGCAGTTGGTCACATGATCCCGAAAGCGCCTCGGCTCCGCTCCATTGGGCCCGCGCCCTTCCCGCGCTGGGCGTAACAGCGGAAGAGATCATCGCGGCCAAGCCCCGCCTGCTCCTCACCGGCAATCTGGCAAGCAGCGGCACCAACGCGGCACTCACCAAAGCAGGCGTAACGATGAAGACATTTGGCGTGCCCGCGACGGTTGCGGACAGCATCGCGCAAGTGCAGGCCGTCGCCACCGCCGTCGGCCAACCGCGCGCGGGCCAGCGCCTTGCCGCGGACATCGCCAGCGCCGCCAAGCAAGCGCTTGGCCCGCCCAAGCACAGCGCCATCATCTGGCAGACGGGCGGCTTTGTCGCAGGCAAGGGCACGTTGCAGGATGAACTCCTCGCCCGCGCGGGGTTCATCAATGCCAGCGGACAATTTGGCCTGCAGCAATGGGATGTTCTGCCGCTCGAAACATTGGTGCGGCGTCCGCCCGACATCATCTTCATGCCAACCACGGCCACGGGCGACGACGCACGGGCTTTGGCGGCACGGCAACGCATCTTGCGGCATCTCGAAGGGCGGACGCGCATTGTGTCCTTCCCGGACAAGCTGCTCTTCTGCGGCGGTCCCACCATCATAGAGGCGATGCGCGTTTTGAGGTCGGCTGCGTGAAGCGATCCACCCTCCTCCTCGTCGCGCTCCTCGCGCTCGCCGTCCTCACCTCTTTGGCGGCGGGCAAGGTCTGGATTGGGCCTGCGGACTGGTTCGCCGACAACGCCAATGGCTGGATCATGGCCGAACTGCGCCTGCCCCGCGCGATCC
>CAJBSR010000262.1 GCA_903958285.1 uncultured Sphingomonadales bacterium | reverse complement strand
TCTTGCCGGCCCGACCGGCAAGTTCAACCGCATAATGCCAAGCGACGCGGCCAGACCGCGCACCGCGCTGCGTGGCCCAAGTCAGGGCATCTTGCGGATCAAACTCCAGCCCCAGATGCTTCGCATAGCCCGCAACCATCTCCAGCCAGACGTCCTGCGTGCAGACATGAAAGCCGAGGCTCAGCCCGAAGCGGTCGGCCAGCGCCAAATTGTCGTCCACAGTATCGCGCGGATTAATGGAGCTCGCCTGTTCTTCCAGATTGCGCGGCACAATATGGCGGCGGTTGGCCGTCACATAGAGCCGAACATGGCCCGGACGCGCAGAGATACCGCCATCGAGCACAGACCGGATGTGGCGCATCCGGGGGTCTGCCTGCTCAAAGCCGATGTCATCAATGAAAACGAGCGTCGGCACGTCTGATCGACTTAACAACGCAAAAAGTGCAGGCAGGCTGTCAATCTCATCACAGCTGGCTTCAACGAGGCGCAGCGTGCCGCCTTCATCCTGCACGGCCTTTGTGGTGGATTTGACGAGGGCCGATTTGCCCGTTCCGCGCGCACCCCAAAGGAGGATGTCATGCGCCGCAGCACCTGCTGCCAGCCGTCGGCTATTCTCAAGGACGGCCGCCTTCTGCGCATCAACGCCCGCCAGCAGATCAACGGAGACAGGATTAAACGTCGGCACCGGCCGCATCACGCCCGACTGCCAGACATAGGCAGTCGCGTCACCGGGGACGTTCGTCAGCATCGGCGGCGAAAGCCGTTCGAGCGCGTCAGCAATGCGGGTCAGATCATCCTTGTCCATGGCCTCCCTATTGTCGGGTCATGCGCGTCAAGTCAAAGGCGGGTGAGGAAGGCCTCTGCGGCTTGCTTGTCGACAAAGCGGTTGCTTTGCAACGCTGTGGATACAGACTTGCGCGCGTCGGCTTTGCGTCCGGCCGCCGCATAGGCCTGCGCCAACTGGAAGCGGAGCGCCGGATCAAGCGGCGCCAGACGAACCGCTTTTTCTAGCATTGCGACCGCTCCGTCGCGATCGGAGCCAACACGGTGCTGCGCCCATCCAAGCGTCCCGACAACGGCGGGATTGTCCGGCATCAGCCCATAAGCCGCGCGAGCATAGCGCAGCGCCTGCGCGGTCTCCCCTGCGTTGATCGAAGCCCAGGCCAAATTGTTGAGCAACGCCGCATCTCGATTGCCGGTGCGTGCGCGGATGATTTCAAATTCAGCAATGGCGCTCTGCCATCGACCAGGCGCCATGTGCAGATCAGCATGCAGGCGACGGACGGGAATGCTTTGCGGATTTTGCGAGAGATAGAGGCCGATGACGCTGGCGGCCCCCTGTCCATCCCCGACATTCGCCAAAGCACGGGCAAAGCGCAGCGCAGTTACCTCCGAGAAGTCGAGATTGGCTGCCTTCTTGTAGGCGGCAGCCGCTGCCTGCCAGTTTCCGAGTGTGGCTTGGACGTCGCCTGCAAGAATATGAGCCGCCGGCACGCCGGGATTGCGTCGTTCGATCTCAAGCGCACGGCCAAGCGCAGCACCGGCCTGCCCTGCCCCGATTTGCGCCGCGATGAGCGGAATGGCGGTGCGCGCATCCAGCGGGTTCGCGGCATTGTCGGCAGCCGCCTTAACCAGCGGCACAGTCACCAGCGCCTGAGAAGGGCGAAGCTGCGGACTGGCAGCCCTGTCGAGCATCTGTGCAGCGGCCACCCGGTCACCCTTGGCCTCAAAGGCCCGCCCGATCATGGTCAGCGTATAGGAATCGGCATCCTCACGCGCAGCAAGTCCCCGAAGCGTGGCGACAACGCCATCATTGTCCTTTGCCTGCGCATAGGCCGCCCCGAGCAAACGACGCGCCGTCAGATTGGCGGGCTGAAGTTCAACAAGATCAGACAGGCGATCAATAGCTTGTTCGTGGGCGCCATCATGCAGCTCCATCGAGGCGCGCAGCAACATCGTGCCCGGTTCATCATCCAAACTGCCGGACGTCCGGTTGAGAAGCGCACGGGCAAGATCAAATCGCCCTGCCCGCGCCGCCATGACAGACTGAAGATACCAGGCCCGCGCATTGCGCTGATCCAGAGACAACACGCGGCGGGTCAAGTCGAGCATCTCGCGGTTTGACCCTGCATCGCCAAGCGTTGCCGCCAGACCGAGCAGCGCTTCGACATGGTTGGGGTCGACCTCGAGCGCCTTGCGATACCAGGGGACGGCAGCGGCCAAGCCAAAGCGCTTCCGGTCCAGCTCTGCCGCCAGCACCAGCGCCTTTGCGTTGCGCGGGCCTATCCTTATGGCTTCTGCCGCGGCGGGAAAGGCAGCGGCAAGATTGCCTGTTGCCATGTGCAGCCGGGCGAGATCGGTCCAGACTTCAACAGTTGACCAGCCCCGCGCAATCGCCGCGTCCAGTTCGGTACGCGCACCATCTGCATTGCCCAAGCCAGCCAGAGCCGCGGCCCGGATACGCGCAGCGTACTCACCATGCCGGTCTCCGGCGAGAGCGGGATCGGCAAGCTTCAGGGCCTCAGCAAAATTGCCGTCAACCAGCCGGACATGCGCCAGCAAATAAGACGTATCTTGCGGCGCGGCGCCAAGTTCAGTCGCCCGTGCAAGTTGTTCGGCTGCCGTTTCACCGTCACCAAGTTCCAAGGCAACGCGCGCCTGCGCCAGCCGCGCAGCAACGTTGGATGGGTCGGCCTTAAGGGCATTCATCAGTTCCACACGGGCGGCGCGCATATCACCCTTGGCGATCAGGCTTGTGCCGCGCGCATAGGCTTCCCGCGACGCCGTAGCATCGCCCGCCTGCGCTAGCACGGCGGCGCCGAGCAAGCCTGTCGCGAGCAGCGCAACCAAGGGACGCGACAGAGGCATGGAATTAGGCCTGCATCCCATATTGCTTCAACAGATCATAAAGGGTCGGGCGGCTGATCCCGAGCAGCTTGGCCGCGTTGGAGATGTTACCCTCCGTGCGCGCCACGGCGCGCCGGATGGCAAGCCGGTCCGCGCGTTCACGGACAGCCTTCAAGTTGATGACGTCGGCAGTATCATCTTCCTCAACTGAGGCCGGAAGATCGAGGTCAGTCGCCGTCAAAAGTCGCCCCTCAGCCATGATGACGGCCCGCTTCATGCGGTTTTCCAGCTCACGGACATTGCCCGGCCATGTCCAGCGATCAACAGCCGCCAGCGCATCAGGGGCGAGGCCCTTCACATTTGGGTTCATGGCCGCTGCATATTTGGTCGCGAAATGCCGCGCAAGGAGCCCTGCATCCCCGGCCCGACCCGCCAGCGACGGGATCCGCACGACGATTTCCGCAAGTCGGTAGAAGAGGTCTTCCCGGAAGGTGCCTTCGACCGTCATGACATCCAGATTCTGGTGCGTAGCGCAGACGATGCGCGTGTCGACCGGAATGGGTTTGCGCCCACCAATGCGTTCCACAACACGTTCCTGAAGGAAACGCAGGAGCTTCACCTGCAAAGCCAAAGGAATGTCCCCGACTTCATCCAGAAACAGCGTGCCGCCCTGCGCCATCTCAATCTTGCCTTCGGTCGTCTTCACCGCCCCTGTAAATGCGCCCTTTTCATAGCCGAACAATTCCGCCTCAAGCAGCGTTTCCGGGATCGCGGCGCAGTTGATCGCCACAAATGGGCCCCGTGCGCGGTTTGAGCTGTCATGCAGGCCGCGCGCCAGCAGTTCCTTGCCGGTACCACTGGCGCCCAGCAGCATCACCGAGACATCCGCTTTGGCAACACGCTCAATCGTCGTGGCGACTTTCAGCATCTCAGGCGCGGCGGTGATCATGCCGCCGAGGACGCTGATACTCCCCGGCGACACCGAGGCGAGACGCATGTTATCGGCCTCGATGGCATGAACGTGGAAGGCGCGTTTGACGATGTGACCCAGTTCATCAATGTCGACGGGTTTCTGATAAAAGTCATAAGCCCCGCCCGAAATGGCGCGCATCGCGCTTTCGCGGGCGCCATGGCCAGAGGCGACGATCACCTTTGTATCGGGCTTCAACTTCAGGATTTCCTCAAGCGTTGCAAAACCTTCCGTCACGCCGTCAGGATCAGGCGGGAGGCCAAGGTCTAGCGTGACCACTGCAGGCTCTTCCGCGCGCAGCATATCGATGGCGGATTGACGGTCACCGGCCACAAAGACTTCATAGTCGTCATAGGCCCATTTCAGTTGACGCTGAAGCCCCTCATCATCCTCGATGACAAGCAACTTGGGTTTGTCAGACTGGCTCATGCCGCTTGTACCTCGGTATCGATGGAAAGGTTGATGCTGTCGCGGGCGATCGGCAGAAAGATGCGGAAGGTCGATCCTTCCTGTTCGCGGCTGAACACTTCGATCCGGCCGCCCATCGCGGTAATGAGTGTGCGCGCTTCAAAGGCGCCAACGCCAAAGCCGCCGTCCTTTGTGGAGGCAAAAGGCTTGAAGAGTTCATTGTGCACAAATTGCGGAGACATGCCGCAACCCCTGTCGATGACCTCTACGACCACCTCGTCCTGCGCGGACCGCATGTTGATCGTGACTGGCTCTGACGCAGGACTGGCGTCGATCGCGTTCTGGACAAGGTGGGAGAGCGCCTGTTCCAGACGGGCCGGGTCGGCAATCAAATACAGGTCGGTCTCCCCAGAGGTGACCACCGGCATTTGAATTCGCTTGGCGGCGGCGACCCGCGCAACGAGCGGTGCAATCGGAATAGCACGTGGCTGTTCAGCCTGGGCCTTGTTGTGCTGCGACAACCGCGCCAGCAAATCGTTCATCCGGGCAACAGATGATTTGAGCGTCGCGATCATGTCTGCCTGAAAGTCTGGATTTCCAGCGTGTTTCTCCGCATTGCGTGTCACAAGCGTGAGCTGGCTAACCAGATTCTTCACGTCATGCATGATGAAGGCAAAGCGACGGTTGAACTCATCAAACCGCTGGGCGGTGGCAAGGGCGTGCTGGCCATTTGCTTCCGCCAGATAGGTTGCAACCTGCTGGCCGACGACTTTGAGCAGATCAAAGTCCTCCCAATCCAATGTGCGGGCCATGACGGGCCGACCCAGCACGACAAGGCCATTGAGCCTGCCGAAGTGAAGTAAGGGCACAACCACCCAAGCCGAGGACTCACCCATCAGCCATTCCGGGATAGCAGCGCCTTCTTCATCCAATTGATCGTTCATCAAACGAACGGCATCCAGTTCAACGATCCGGCCCGTCCGTTCAAAGAACTCTGTTGTGCGGGCAGTCGCGCCCAGAATCGGAGCCTCAAGCTCCGGCCAGTTCCACCGAGCGCGGACTTCCATATTGCCTGTGCCATCCGTGACCAGCAGGCAGCCCGAAGGGGATTCTGTGATGTCGGCAAGCGCCTGAACCGCGCGGGCCTCCAGCGGGCGGACGGCGCCTTCATCCGGCTTACCGAGCGTTTCGGAGAAGCGAAGCCATTCGCCGCGATAGTCGTAGCGATGCTGAAACAGATGCTTGGCAACCTTGATCTTAAACCATGCGCGAAAACGTGGCGATGGCAGCAGAATGAGCGCGATCACTGAGCTGCCAAACACAAAGGCAACCTGCAAGGGCCGGGCAAGATCACCCATGAGCGCGCCGATCAGCGTGTTCACGATGACCATGATCC
>CAJBSR010000261.1 GCA_903958285.1 uncultured Sphingomonadales bacterium | reverse complement strand
GGTCGACGCCATCCTACTGGATGCGCCTTGCAGTGCGACGGGAATTTTTGCGCGGCACCCCGATGTGCTCCATCGTATCCGTCCTAAGGACATTGCACAACTTGCTGAGATACAAGCTAAAATGCTGGAACGCGCGGCGGGCTGGCTGAAACCCGGTGGCCGCATCGTTTATGCAACCTGCAGTCTGGAACGGCCGGAAGGTGAGGACGTGGCGGCACAGGCAAAGGGATGGGGCCTGTCGGTTGATCCGATTGAAACCGCTGAACTTTTCGGCGGGCTTCAGGCCTCCCCCGAAGGCTGGCTGCGCGTTCTGCCGGGGCAGGGACGCGACGGGTTTTTCATTGCGCGGTTTAAGAGGGCGTGACTCGCCTTGCCCGTAGCGGCGCTGCCTACTAAGGCCTCGACATAATGACTCATCCCGTTCTCATCGCTCCGTCGATTCTCTCCGCTGACTTTGCCCGCTTGGGTGAAGAAGTTCGCGCCATTGATGCGGCAGGGGCGGACTGGATCCACGTGGACGTGATGGACGGTCATTTTGTGCCCAACATCACGATTGGCCCCATGGTGGTAAAGGCGCTGCGCCCCCACACGCAAAAGGTGATGGACGTGCATCTCATGATCACGCCTGTTGACCCAACGCTGGATGCCTTTGCCGAGGCTGGGTCTGACTACATCACTGTGCATCAGGAAGCCGGGCCACACCTTCACCGGACGGTGCAGCGCATCAAGGCACTGGGCAAAAAGGCCGGTGTGTCGCTCAATCCGGCGACACCGGCCAAGATGCTGGATTACATGTATGAGGACATCGACCTTATCCTCGTGATGAGCGTCAACCCCGGCTTTGGCGGGCAGAGCTTCATCGAAAGCCAGCTCCGTAAGATTGAGGCGATCCGCAAGAATATCGACAAAATGGGCTTGGATATCCGCCTGCAGGTGGATGGCGGCGTGGATGCCAATACGGCCCCACGCGTCATTGAAGCTGGCGCAGATGTGCTTGTGGCGGGCACGGCGACCTTCAAAGGTGGCCCGGACGCTTATGCGGCCAATATTGCGAGACTGCGCGGCCAATGAGCGGCGATACGCCGGACACATCCGATACGATTGAATCCGGCAAACGCCTTGTGCGTGCCCGCACGGCATCTGGCTCCTCGCTGGGGGAACGGTTGCTCAACCAGTTTTACCGGCTGACCTGGCGCACCCCTCTTCACGCGTTCAAGCTGCGCGGCCGTTATCCCCTGAAGCTCCTGACTGTTCCCGAAGATCCTGTGCTGGGCGATGCCGAACGCGGACTGGCCATGCTGGAGGGCACCATCCGGTGGCGCGGGGAAACGCAGGCTATTGAGGGGTGCAGTTTTGACGCCACCCATTGGTCGCGCGGCTTTTCCGACTATATGCACAGCTTTGCTTGGTTGCGTGATCTGGCAGCGGCCAAGGATCGCGACATTGCGGCCCCCATTGCTGAATATCTGATGCGCGCTTGGCTTTCCGCCAATGCTGACAATGTGACCGACGCCGCCTGGCGCGGAGACCTGGCCGGAAAGCGCGTTCTCTACTGGGCGGCCCATGCGCCGCTGATCCTCTCAAGCACCGATCTCGTCTATCGATCCAGCGTACTCAACACGCTTGCCCGCACGGCGCGCCATCTGGACCGGGTGGCAGACCGGACGCCCATTGGTGTTCCGCGCGTCCACGCTTGGGTGGGCGTGATTGCAGCCGGACTGCTGATGCCGGGCGGAGAACCCCGCCGGACCTTTGGCGAGGCGGGGCTTCAAAAAGCGCTCGTGGGCGCTTTCACCTATGATGGCGGCTCGGTCTGCCGATCCCCTAATGCGCTCGCTGATGGAATCGTCACGCTGTCCATGTTGGTGAAGGCCTATGAAGCGCGCCGCATTCAGCCCGACGCTCTGATTGGCGAGGTGCTGGCAAAAGCCGTCCCCGCGCTGCAGGGTGTGATGATGGGGGACGGGGCGCTGTCCAGTTGGCAAGGCGGGCTGCCGCTTTGCAAGGTCGATATGGATGCCATCCTCCTCGGCAGTGGTGTCCGAGCCCGGCCCATGCGGCAGGCGCGGGATTGGGGCTATCAGCGGATCAGCGTCGGTGACACGATTATCGTCATGGATGCCGCACCGCCACCTGTCAGCCACTTGGTTGAAACGGGCTGCGCCTCAACGCTGGCTATTGAGATTTCAGACGCAACCCACCGGCTCGTCGTCAATTGTGGCGGTGCGCGTGCAGGTGGCGCCGGCATGACGCCCGCTCTCGCGCAGGGCCTTCGCACAACGGCGGCGCATTCGACGCTGACATTGTCCGATAGCAACTCAACATCGGTTCATGCCGATGGGTCTTTGGGCAAAGGCGTGGAAGAGGTTGAGCTTGACCGGCAGGAGGCTGAAATCGGCAGCCGCATTGAGGTGAGCCACGACGGCTATGCCCGCCGTTATGGTTTCGTGCATCGGCGGAGCATGTCTGTGGGGCCCGATGGCCGCGAAATTCGGGGGGATGATGTGCTCGTCCCGGCCCAAGTCCGTCGCAAGGGGCAGGCGGCGACATTCGCGGTCCGTTTCCATCTTGGGCCGGATGTGGAAGTGAGCCCGACGGCGGATGGAAACGGCGCATTACTGCGGATTTCGGAAGGCGCCTTGTGGCAGTTCCGCAGCCATGGCGGCACGCTTGTCATTGATGACAGCCTTTGGGTGGACGGCAATGGCCGCATCCGGGCGACCCAGCAATTGGTGATTTCAGGCGAGGTGCCGGCAGGCGGCGCTTCGGTAAGTTGGGCGTTTCGACGCGCCGGATAACGACGGAAAAAGAACGACATGACGATTATGAAGATTAAGCGGGCACTCCTTTCCGTGTCCGACAAGGCCGGGCTTTCGGAACTGGGTGCCGCCCTCGCACGCCACGGCGTGGAGCTGGTGTCGACCGGGGGTACCGCCAAGGCGCTGCGTGATGCGGGCCTTGCTGTGATGGACATTTCGGAGCTTACGGGTTTCCCCGAAATGATGGATGGCCGCGTGAAGACGCTGCACCCCAAGGTCCATGGCGGCCTGCTGGCGGTGCGCGATAATCCAGAACACGTCGCGGCCATGACCGAGCATGAGATTGGCGCGATCGACCTCGTTGTCGTCAATCTCTACCCGTTTGCGCAGACCGTCGCCAAAGGTGCGGACCGTGACGAAATCATCGAGAATATCGACATTGGCGGTCCGTCCATGGTCCGCTCGGCGGCGAAGAACCATGCCTCGGTCGCGATCGTGACGGACCCTGCCGACTATGACGAACTCATCGCCGCAATGGACGGCAATGAGGGTGCCACCGATTATGATTTCCGCCGTCGGCTGGCGGCCAAGGCGTATTCGGCAACGGCGGCTTATGACGCGATGATCAGCCAGTGGTTTGCCTTTGCCGACCAACAGCAGACGTTCCCGGATATGCTCGCGGTGACGGCCAACAGGCAGGAAGAGCTGCGCTATGGCGAAAACCCGCACCAAAAGGCGGCGCTTTACATCCCCAATGGCCCGCATGGCACCGGCATTGCGCAGGCGGAGCAGGTGCAGGGCAAGGAACTGAGCTACAATAACTACAATGACGCCGATGCCGCGCTGGAACTCGTCAGTGAGTTCCGCAACGGCCCGCCGACCGTCGTGATCGTCAAGCACGCCAACCCCTGCGGTGTGGCGACTGGGGCGACGCTAATCGAAGCTTATCAGAATGCGATGGAGTGCGACTCTGTGTCCGCATTTGGCGGCATCATCGCCTGCAACCGTCCGCTCGACGGCCCGACAGCAGAAGCAATCTCCGGCATCTTCACTGAAGTCGTGGCAGCTCCCGGTGCGGATGACGCCGCCCGTGCGGTGTTCGCCAAGAAGAAGAATTTGCGCCTGCTGATCACCGGTGACCTGCCTGATCCGGCACGTGGTGGCCTCAACATCAAAAACATTGCAGGCGGATATCTCGTCCAGAGCCGCGACAATGGTACGGTTGCGCGTGAGATGCTGAAGGTCGTCACCAAGCGCCAGCCGAGCGCGCAGGAACTCGACGATTGTCTGTTTGCTTGGACGGTCGCCAAGCACACCAAGTCAAACGCCATCGTTTATGCCAAGGACGGCGTGACGGCAGGTATCGGTGCGGGCCAGATGAACCGCCGCGATTCCGCACGCATTGCCGCCATCAAGGCGAAGGAAGCGGCAGAAACCTATGGTTGGGCAGCACCCAAGACATTGGGTAGCGCCGTCGCCTCTGACGCGTTCTTCCCGTTCGCCGATGGGCTGCTGGCGGCGGTCGAAGCCGGGGCAACCTCGGTCATCCAGCCTGGCGGATCGATGCGTGATGACGAAGTCATTGCAGCGGCGGACGAGGCAGGCCTGGCAATGGTCTTCACCGGAATGCGCCACTTTCGGCACTGAGTTCGGGATTTTAAGCTAACCCTCGACCCGTTCGTCCCGAGCGACGTCGAGGGACATCGGTGCGGTACAACGTGTCTCGACTTCGCTCGACACGAACGGAGAGGGGATCTAACCGCCCCCCCCCCTCACGCCATCTTGCGGAACAGAACGCGGTCTTCCTCACGGAAGCCGCGCTTCCAAAGCAGCCAGCCATAGACGGCGAGAATGGCCGGGATGCCGACGGCCAGTTCGACCCATTCGGGCAGGCGGATGAAGATCTGCCCGACGAACACGGCACCTGCAGCGGCCCAGACGATCGACCAACGCCACACCGAAACCGGGGCGCCGAGCAAGCGGCTCGCGAGGCGCGATTTGATGACGGAACTGATCGCCAGCGCAATGCAAAGCCCCATGGCGACGCCTGCGGCCATCCAGGCTTCGCTCAATCCTTCGCGCTGCATGACGAATAGGATGGCGACGGAGGTAACTGCCTGAACAGTGATCATCCCCAGCGAAATGAGCATGTTACGGAGACGCGCGATGTAGACGAGCGCGGCTTCACTGACGACGGCGAGCGAGGCCACGACTTCTGCCAGCAGCAGAAACGCGAGCGCACCGGTGCCAGAGACGAAACCGCCGCCCGGCCCGACCAGCCCCAATATCCCTTCGGCTGGAATGCCGAGCGCAAAGGCCACTCCGACTTGCGCCGCCAAGATCCAGAAGCCGACCTGGCTGACCTGCGTTGCAATGGCGGGCAGGTTCTTTTCCTCCAGCCGTCGTGTGATGACGGGGCCGAGCACAGGGTCAAAGCTGGTCTTCAGCTTCTGCGGCAGGGAGGCGACCTGCTGCGCGACCCAATAGATGCCGACGGTCGCGGGGGACACAAACAGCCCGAGAATGGCAAGATCCAACCGGCGCGACCCCCATTCAATGGCGTCGGCTGCCGCAAGCGGAATATTGCGCCGTGTCAGGTCCCAGAGTTCGCGGGGGCGGGGCTTCCAGTTCTTTGGCAGCCCTATGGTCCGCAGGAACGGGATCAACGAGGCGATGAGGGCGGCGGCCATCGACAGGGCATAAGCCACCAGCAGGCCATCGCGCGGCAGGCTCCATGCCAGCGCAAAGGCGGCGATGCTGATTGTCCAAGGCTCAATCACCGCCCGCGCGCGCACCGTGGAGGCGACGTCAAAGCGATAGGCAAGGGCGGCCAGCATCACGTCGGACGCAGCTAGCGCCGGAATGATGAGCGGCAAAAGATTGTCCAGCCCGTTGATCTGGCTGTTCGGGAACATGATTTCCGGAACCCACATCAGCAGGAGTGTCAGCGGCAATGTGGCCAAGAGGACGACGACAAGGCCGTCCCACGCTCCGTTTTCTTTGCCCTCACCGGACAGATGCAGCGCCAGCCCCCGCTTCAGGCCAAGTGTGGCGATTTGCGCTGCAAACTCCACAATGACAATGGCATAAGCCAGTCGCCCCAGCGCTTCTGCGCCATACCATTGCCCGCCAATGATGAGGAACGGGATGCGTGCCAACAGGCGGACGAAAAAGCCCGCCACGTTCGTTCGGCCTCCCTTTGCGAGGGCCTGAATGTCGTCGCCCTGTTCAGGGGCGGAGACTGTCAATGTGCAGCGCCCCAGTTCTTGCCCGTGCCGATTTCCACACCCAGCGGGACATCGAGTTTGACGAGCGGTTCAGCAGCTTCTGCCATCACGCGTTCGATGACTTTGCTGGCGGCGGCCACATCGCCTTCGGGCAGTTCGAACACGAGTTCATCATGCACTTGCAGCAGCATCTTCACATGGGGCAGGCCCGCATCGGCAAGCGCGGGGAGCATGCGGACCATGGCGCGCTTGATGATGTCGGCGCTTGTCCCTTGGATTGGCGCGTTGATGGCGGCGCGCTCGCTGCCCGCCCGTTCCGTCTGGTTCGCGCTGGTGATGCGCGTGAAGTGCGTTTTCCGACCGAACAAAGTCTCGGTGAAGCCTGTCTCCCGCGCCGATTGCAGCGTGCGGCTGATATACTGGTTGATCCCGGGGAAGCTTTGAAAATAGCGGTCAATCATCGACTGCGCTTCGTCCGCCGAAATGCCGAGCCGTCCGGCAAGCCCCCAGCGGGAAATGCCGTAGAGCAGGGAGAAGTTGATCGTCTTGGCGCGGCCGCGTGTGTCGCGGTTCACTTCGCCGAACAATTCCTGTGCGGTGCGGGCGTGGATGTCCTCGCCATTGGCAAAGGCATCCTTCAGCGCCGGAACATCTGCCATATGCGCGGCCAAGCGCAGCTCGATCTGGCTATAATCCGCCGACAGCAGGACATTGCCCGGTTCCGCCACAAAGGCTTCGCGGATGCGGCGACCAATTTCGGTACGGATGGGAATGTTCTGCAAGTTCGGATCATTCGAGGAAAGACGCCCCGTTTGTGCGCCCGTCAAGCTGTAGCTCGTATGAACACGCCCCGTCTTGGGGTTGATCTGTGTTTGCAGCGCATCGGTATAGGTGGACTTCAGCTTGGACAGCTGCCGCCAGTCGAGCACCTTGCGGGCGATCTCGACGCCTTCTTCGGCCAGCTTTTCAAGGACGGTGACGTCGGTTGAAAAATCGCCCGATTTGCCCTTCTTGCCGCCCTTCAGGCCCATTTGCCCAAACAGGATTTCGCCCAACTGCTTCGGGCTGCCAACGGAAAAGGGCTGTCCAGCCAAGGCGTGGATTTCGATTTCCAGACCGGCACAGCCCTCCGCAAACTCTGCCGACATGCGGGCGAGTTCATCGCGGTCAACCTTGATGCCTTCGCGCTCCATGCGGGCGAGCACGGGGACCAGAGGCCTGTCGACGCGTTCGTAGACGCGCGTGGCCTTTTCGGCGCTGAGGCGGGGCTTCAAGCGATGCCAGAGGCGCAGCGTGACATCGGCATCTTCGGCGGCATAACGCGTGGCTTCTGCCATGCCGACCTGATTGAAGGTCAGCTGGTTCTTGCCGGTGCCGCAGACGTCTTTGAAGGCAATGCAGCTGTGCCCGAAATGGATCAGCGCCAGCTCATCCATGCCATGGTTATGCTTCCCCGCATCCAGATCGAAACTCATCACCATCGTGTCGTCGATGGGGGCAACGCTAATGCCGTAACGTTCCAGCACGTTCAGATCATATTTGATGTTGTGGCCGATTTTGAGGACGGAGGGGTCCTCAAGCAGTCGCTTCAGTTTGGCCATCGCCGTGGCCATCGGAACTTGGGCGGGGGAATCTGAAAACAGATCGCTGCCGCCATGTGCGAGTGGAATGTAGCAGGCGCGGTTTGGCCCCGTCGCGATGCTGACACCGACAAGGCCTGCCGCCATGGAATCCAGCGCGTCGGTCTCTGTATCGACAGCGATGACACCCGCAAGTGTCGCCTCGGCAATCCAAGCGTCCAGCTGCGCCTCGGTTTGGACGCAGTCATAGATGTCGCGGTCAAACACCTGCGCAACGGGGGCGGGGGCGGCTTCAGCGGACGTCCCCTTTGCTTCAGACCGGATCATCGCCATGGCGTGTCCGTCAGCGCGGGCGGTGGGGCCGTCGAGCTTCTTCAGCAGAGACCCAAAGCCGTGATGCTCCAAAAAGGCGCGCAAGGGGGCGTCGGGGATCTCCTTCAGGAGGAAATCGTCCAGCGGTTCGGGAAGGGCCGCATCATCCTTCAGCGCGACAAGAATGCGCGACAGGCGGGCTTTGTCCGCATGCTCGATCAAATTGTCGCGCATCTTGGAGGGTTTCATAGATGGCGCAGCTTCGAGCACTGCTTCCAGCGTGCCGAATTCAAGGATCAGCTTGGAGGCGGTCTTGGGGCCGATGCCCGGAACGCCGGGCACATTGTCCGCCGTATCGCCCATCAGCGCGAGGACGTCAGCCAGACCTTCCGGCCCGACGCCGAATTTATCGACCACAGCCTGAGGGCCGAGCCGCTCACTCTTCATCGGGTCGAGCATGTCGAGCCCCGGCTGGATGAGCTGCATCAGATCCTTGTCGGTCGACACAATGGTGACGAGCCAGCCATCGGCCAGTGCGGCCTTGGCGTAAGAGGCAATAATGTCATCCGCTTCCAGCCCGAGTTCTTCAATGCAGGGCAGAGAAAAGGCGCGCGTGGCGTCGCGGATCATCGGGAATTGCGGAACAAGGTCTTCCGGTGCCGGCGGACGGTGCGCCTTATACTGATCGTAAATCTCGTTGCGAAACGTCTTTGACGACGCGTCGAGGATGACGGCCATGTGCGTTGGCCCATCCGCCTTGTGCAGCGCGTCCGCGAGCTTCCACAGCATGGTCGTGTAGCCATAGACGGCCCCCACCGGTTCGCCGCGAATGTTCGTCAGCGGCGGCAGGCGGTGATAGGCGCGGAAAATATAGCCCGAGCCATCGACGAGATAGAGGTGTTTTTGTTCTCCCATTGCGGGGGATTAGCAATGGCGCAGCACTTTGGCGACAGCTTTAGCGGTTAGTTTGCTCCACGAGCGGCTTGGCCGCCCCGCGAGGCATAGTCGTTGCTCTTATGGTTGGCAGCGACAACCGAGGCGACTTGCTGGATCAGCTTCTGCCGGGCGGGAATCGGCGCTGTCGTATCTGCGATCATGACAGCGACGGCATAGCTGGTGCCATCGGGCGCAACCATGATGCCCACATCGTTGAAGCCGGCTGTGCGGCTCCGCAGGTCCTGACCAGTGCCGGTTTTGTGCGCAAGCTTCCAACCGGCAGGAACGCCGGCCTTCAGACGGGCACGGCCTGTTTCGGTCGATTCCATGATGTTGATCAGATAGCGGGTCGATTGCGCGCTCAACAGTTCGCCGCGCTTCAGGCGGGCAAGCGAGCGGGCAATGGCGGCGGGCGTCGCGCCGTCCATCGGATCCGACACATATTTGTCCATCGCCGCCTTCCGGGTGGCTGGGGATAGAGCCGCGCGCGCCGTGTTGAAGGCGCCGCCAAAGCTATATTCGGGCTTCCAAGTCAGGCCTGCGGTTGCCGCCTGAAAATTGCGTTCGCCGGGGCCAAAGCGGATGGCACCGAGGCGCTTTGAGGCGATCAACTCGCGGATGGCGTTCGGGCCACCGACGCGGCGCATCAGGAAATCATTGGCCGTATTGTCGCTCTGCATCATCGCGCGCTTGAGCAGGCTTGCAATCGTCGTTGTATAGCCATTGGGGCCAATCAGACCTGCAATAGGCTGATGAAACACGGTGATGTCCGATTTCCGCAGAGTGACGCTGTCATCCAGCGACAATTTGCCTTTGTCGACCGCGTCCATCACTGCGATAGCGACCCACAGCTTTGAAACGCTCTGCTGCGGCATCGGTTCATCGCCGCGGTAGGAGACGATCCACGATCCGTCCGTCTTCATGACCGCGATGCCAGCCTTGCCCGGGAAAGACGCCCACATAGAGCGAAGTGCGGCCACCATTTCCGGAGGCGCTGCGCGCGCGCCATCATTGATGGTGGGCTGGGAAGACGGCGTTGGGAGCGCGATCCGGACCGAGGGGCCAGCAGGCCGCGTCCCTTTGGCGACGCTTTGCGCGTCTGCGCTTTTGGGGGGTGTGATTCGGGCAGGGGGAGAGGCCGGCGAAACGCAGGCTGTCGCGATCAATCCAAGCCCCAATGTCAAACGAACCTGTTTGACAACATTCACAACCATTTTGGTTAAGCCTCTAAAATTCCAGTACAATTTTGTTAGGCTCCATGAGTCGTCAGACCAAACGGATTGCGACGAACGATTCTGCAGCAGCGACGAACCGATAGTTGCGCGACGGAACGGGGAGTGCTTTGTTTGCATCATGACAAGTTTTGACCATTGGCGAGCCCGGTCGCCTTATTACGACGAAACCCATGAACAATTGGCTATCGCCGTCCGGCGGTTCGTCGCAAGCGAGGTGCAGCCCAACATTGACCAGTGGGAAAAAGACGGTGAGTTGCCGCGCGCGTTGCATAAAAAGGCGGCAGAGGCGGGCATCCTCGGCCTGCGTTATCCGGAAGAATATGGCGGGCATAGCGATGGGTTCGACATCTTCCACGGGTTGACCCAAACCGAAGAGCTGTCCGCTGTTGGCGCGGGCGGGCTTGGCGCGTCGTTAATGACGCATGGCATCGGCTTGCCGCCCATCCTCGCTTTAGGCTCGGATGAATTGAAGCGCCGCGTGGCCCCTCCCGTGCTGACTGGTGACAAGATTATCGCATTGGGCATCACTGAACCCTCCGGCGGGTCGGATGTCGCCAACCTCAAAACCCGCGCTGTCCGCAAGGGCGACCATTATGTCGTCAATGGCTCCAAGATGTTCATCACCAGCGGGATGCGCGCCGACTGGCTCACTTGTGCCGTGCGGACCGGCGGGGAAGGTGCGGGCGGCGTTTCGCTGCTGCTGATCGATATGAATGCCAAGGGCGTCTCCCGCACGCGGCTTGAGAAGATGGGCTGGCATTGTTCGGATACCGCTGCGATCTATTTTGAGGATGTCGAAGTTCCCGTCGAAAACCTCATCGGGCCAGAAAATGGCGGCTTCATCGGCATCATGCGCAACTTCAATTCCGAACGGCTGGGCATGGCGATGGGCTGCTGCGCCTTTGCGCGTGTCTGCCTGAAGGAAGCGTCCGAATGGGCGCAGCAACGTGAAACCTTTGGCAAGCCGTTGATCGGCCACCAGTCGATCCGCATTAAGCTCGCCGATATGGCGCGGCAGATCCAGACGACGCAGGCCTGGGTCGATCTATGCGCCTGGCAGGTGCAGCAAGGGGCAGACCAACCCGCCGACTTCGCGATGCTCAAGGTGCAGGCCACCCGCATGCTGGAAAGTGTCGCGCGCGAGGCAGCGCAGGTGCTTGGCGGGGCCAGCTATCTGCGCGGATCAAAAGTCGAGCGCATCTACCGCGAGGTCCGGGTCAACGCGATTGGCGGCGGCTCTGAAGAGATTATGCTCGATCTGGCCGGGCGACAAATGTTTGGTCGATGATCGGCACATCTGGACTTTTCCTGCATTATCCACCTAACCAGCAGACCCCTCTTCAGGAGCAGACTTATGGCATCCGGCCTTGCCGCCCTACTTGATGATATTGCGCTGATCGCAAAGGTTGCCGCTGCCTCCATCGACGATGTGGGCGCCGCCGCAGGCCGGGCCGGCGTGAAGGCGGCGGGTGTTGTGATTGACGATACCGCTGTTACCCCCCGCTATGTCACGGGCTTTACGCCGGACCGGGAACTGCCGGTGATCTGGCGGATCGCCAAGGGGTCGATGTTCAACAAGCTGTTCCTCATTTTGCCGGTGGGGCTGCTGCTCAGTTACTTCTTGCCCGGGGCAATCACGCCCATCCTGATGCTCGGGGGTGCGTTCCTGTGCTATGAAGGCGTTGAGAAAATCGTTGAATCCCTGCAGCCGGAGGATGAAACGCTGGACGAAGCGATTGCCGAACTCTCCAGCGAAGAACATGAAAAGCTCATGGTCTCCGGCGCTGTGCGGACGGACCTGATCCTGTCGGCGGAAATCATGGCGATTGCACTTGGCGAAGTGGCCGAAGAGTCGATCTGGCTGCAGGCCGGTATCCTTTTCGTTGTGGCGGTCGCGATCACGATTG
>CAJBSR010000260.1 GCA_903958285.1 uncultured Sphingomonadales bacterium | reverse complement strand
TGGTTTCGCGACCCTTTTGGATTCCCAACATAGAGCAGGCCTGTTTGGAAGAGTCGAGTCTCAAAGCAGAATGGTTTCAATCTGTACCAAAATGATACCAATCTGAAGTCTGGTTTGAGTGGCGATGTTCATGCAATTCGCTTGACTTGGAGGCCCCCGCCTCTAGACGCGGCGGCGGGCCACGCGGTCCCAACGCCGCGCTGCTCTCTGCAAGGAGACGCTTACATGACTGTGACCAAGCCAACGCGCACACCTGCGCGTCCATTCTTTTCTTCGGGCCCCTGCGCAAAGCCGCCGGGCTGGGAAGCTTCCAAACTCCAAACCGAATGCCTCGGCCGCTCGCACCGCGCCAAGATCGGCAAGTCGCGCCTGCAACTGGCGATCGACCTGATGCGCGAAGTGCTGCAAGTGCCGGACACGCACCGCATCGGCATCGTCCCCGGCTCTGACACGGGTGCTGTCGAAATGGCCATGTGGTCGCTGCTCGGCGCACGCGGCACGACCATGCTGGCATGGGAAAGCTTTGGTGAAGGTTGGGTCACCGATGCGAACAAGCAGCTGAAATTGAACGCCACGGTGCTGAACGCAGCCTATGGCGAACTCCCCAATCTCTCGACCGTCAACTGGGCGGACGATGTCGTCTTCACCTGGAACGGCACCACCTCCGGCGCGCGCGTCCCCAATGGCGACTGGATCGCCGACGACCGCGAAGGCCTCTCCATCTGCGACGCGACCTCGGCCGTGTTTGCGTATGACATGCCGTGGGACAAGCTCGACGTCGTCACCTTCTCCTGGCAGAAAGTGCTGGGCGGCGAAGGCGCGCACGGCGTGCTTATCCTCGGCCCGCGTGCTGTGGAGCGGCTGGAAAGCTACACCCCCGCATGGCCGCTCCCCAAGCTGTTCCGCCTGATGTCGAAGGGCAAGCTCAGCGAAGGCATCTTCAAGGGCGAGACGATCAACACACCGTCTATGCTCGCCGTTGAAGACGTGATCTTCGCGCTCGAATGGGCGAAGTCGGTCGGCGGGCTCGAAGGCTTGATGGCCCGCAGCAACGCCAATGCCCGCGCACTCAATCTCATCGTCGAAAGCCGGTCTTGGCTTGATCATCTGGCGGTGGACCCGGCCACGCGGTCGACCACCTCTGTCTGCCTGACGGTCGAAGGTGCGGATGCGGACTTCATCAAGAAGTTTGCCGGGCTGCTCGAAGCCGAACACGCCGCCTATGACATCGCCAGTTATCGCGATGCCCCGCCGGGCCTGCGCATCTGGTGTGGTGCGACCGTCGACACCGCCGACATCGAAGCGCTCGGACCCTGGCTCGATTGGGCCTGGGCCTCTCTCAAGAACTAAATCTATCCCGTTTGTCCTGAGCTTGTCGAAGGACCGTCCTTTTCCTTTCCAGAAATGCGCAAAGGCAGGACGGGGCTTCGACAGGCTCAGCCCGAACGGCTTCTGATCTCATTTGGAGTTTCCCAACATGACCAAGCCCAAAGTGCTTATTTCCGACAAAATGGACCCCAATGCCGCCGCGATCTTCCGCGAACGTGGCTGTGAAGTTGATGAAATCACCGGCCTGACGCCGGACGAGCTGAAGGAAATCATCGGCAAGTACGATGGCCTGGCCATCCGCTCCTCGACCAAGGTGACCAAGGATATCCTGGACGCCTGCACCAATTTGCAGGTCATTGGCCGTGCCGGCATTGGCGTCGACAATGTCGATATCCCCGCGGCCTCGTCCAAGGGTGTGGTCGTCATGAACACGCCGTTCGGCAACTCGATCACCACCGCGGAACACGCCATCGCGCTGATGTTCGCCCTTGCCCGTCAGTTGCCCGAAGCCAATGCGCAGACGCAGGCGGGCCTGTGGCCGAAAAACGGCTTCATGGGCGTTGAAGTCACCGGCAAGACCTTGGGCTTGATCGGTGCCGGCAATATCGGCTCCATCGTCGCCACCCGCGCGCTGGGCCTGCGGATGAAGGTCGTTGCGTTCGATCCGTTCCTGACGCCGGAGCGCGCCGTGGAAATGGGCGTCGAGAAAGCAGACCTGGATACGCTGCTCGCCAAGGCCGACTTCATCACGCTCCACACACCGCTGACCGATCAGACGCGCAACATCCTGTCGAAGGAAAATCTCGCCAAGACCAAGAAGGGCGTACGCATCATCAACTGCGCGCGCGGCGGCCTGATCGACGAAGCGGCACTCAAGGAAGCGCTCGATTCGGGTCAGGTGGCCGGCGCCGCACTCGACGTGTTCGTCAATGAACCCGCCAAGGAATCGCCTTTGTTCGGCACGCCCAACTTCATCTGCACGCCGCACCTTGGCGCGTCGACCAACGAAGCGCAGGTCAATGTCGCGCTTCAGGTGGCCGAACAGATGGCCGACTATCTCGTCAATGGCGGCGTCACCAATGCGCTCAACATGCCAAGCCTTTCGGCCGAAGAAGCCCCGAAGCTGAAGCCCTATATGGCGCTGGCCGAAAAGCTCGGTAGCCTTGTCGGGCAATTGGCGCACGACAACCTCACCAAGATCAGCATCGAAGTGGAAGGGGCCGCCGCCCAGCTCAACATCAAGCCGATCACAGGCGCCGTGCTTGCAGGCCTGATGCGCCGCTATTCGGACACGGTGAACATGGTCAACGCGCCCTTCCTCGCAAAGGAACGTGGTCTGGACGTGCGCGAAGTCCGTCATGACCGTGAAGGCGTCTACCACACGCTCGTCCGCGTGACGGTGGGCACAAGCCAGGGCGACCGGTCTGTTGCTGGCACTTTGTTCGGCAACACCGTCCCGCGCTTGGTGGAAATGTTCGGCATCAACATCGAAGCCGATCTTGATGGCCACATGCTCTACATCGTGAACGAAGACGCACCGGGCTTCATCGGGTCGATCGGCACGCTGCTTGGCAAGAACGGCCTCAACATCGGGACATTCCACCTTGGCCGCCGCAATGCGGGGGGTGAAGCTGTGCTTCTCCTCTCGATGGACGACGCCATCCCCGAAGCCGTTCTCGAAGACGCCCGCAAGTTACCGGGTGTGAAAACGGTGAAGGCATTAAAGTTCTGATCTGCTAGAGAAACGTCATGACCACAGGATTGCTCCCCACCGGATTTCGTGACCGCCTGCCGCCCGAGGCCGATGCCTCGGCGCGGTTGGTGCGCGCTGTGCTCGATACGGTCGCATCCTGGGGCTATGAACGGGTCCAGACCCCGTTGGCCGAATTCGAAGCGAGCCTCACAGAGGCGCTCGGCACGTCGTCACGGGATTTGCTGCGCTTTGTGGATCCGGTGTCCGGCGAAACGATGGCGGTCCGTTCCGATATCACGGGGCAGATCGGGCGCATCGCCTCCACCCGCATGGGCCACCACCCGCGCCCGGTGCGGCTCAGCTATGGCGGGCCGGTCGTCAAGCTGAAGGCAGCGCAACTGCGCCCGGAACGTGAGATGATGCAGGTTGGCGCGGAGCTGATCGGGCTCGACAGCGTGGCCGCCGCCACCGAAATCGTCACCGTGGCGATCGAAGCGCTGAAGGCGGCGGGTGTGAAGGACATGACGCTCGACCTCACTTTACCGGACCTGATCGACACGCTGCTGCCGGGGACCGACACAGCCAGCCTCAAGGCCCAATTGGATGCCAAGGATATTGCCGCTGTGCCTCCGGCCTTCCAGTCGCTCATCGCGGCTGCCGGAACAGTTGAAGATGCCATTGGCCGCCTGCGTACCTTTGATACGCAAGGCCTGCTGACAGAGCGGCTCGACGCCATTGAAGCAGTGGTGGCCGGTCTGCCTGCTGACCTGCGCGTCACCCTCGACCCGACCGAGCGGCATGGTTTTGAATATCAAAGCTGGTTCGGCTTCTCGATCTTTTCGGCACACACTTTGGGCGAAATCGGCCGGGGCGGCAGCTACCGGATCGGCGATGAGCCGGCCATCGGCTTTTCCGCCTACATCGATCCACTGATTGACGCAGGGCTGGCACAGGGGGAACGCCGACGCCTGTTCCTGCCGCTGGGCACCTTACCGCAAAAAGCCGCGGCGTTGCGCGCCGAAGGCTGGGTCACGGTCGCGGCGCTAACGAACGATGACAGCGCCGAAGCCCAGATCTGTACCCACATCCTGTCCAACGGTCGCCCCGCACCTCTCGACTGAGCATCCCATTTGCCCACGGCAAAGGCATAACTTTTAGGCCCGAAACGACCTTTGGGGTGGACGCCGCGCGTCCATGGCAATAACGCACAGCGCGGCGAATCCCTTTGGACAGAGTTCCCTGCGCTGAAGGAAAAGGCCCGACACATCGGGATGTTCAAATGGCAAATGTCACCGTCATCGGCGCCCAGTGGGGCGATGAAGGCAAAGGCAAGATCGTCGACTGGCTTGCGAGCCGTGCCGACGTCGTCGTCCGGTTTCAAGGCGGCCACAATGCAGGCCACACGCTGGTTGTAGGCGATAAGGTCTACAAACTCTCCCTGCTTCCCTCCGGCATTGTCCGCGGCACATTGTCCGTCATCGGCAATGGCGTCGTTCTGGACCCCTGGCACTTCCGCGATGAGGTGACAAAACTCAACGGGCAGGGCGTCGAAGTGACGCCTGAGAATCTCCAAATTGCCGAGAATGCGCCGCTCATCCTCCCCTTCCACCGCGATCTGGATGCCCTGCGTGAAACCGCTGCCGGCGCCGGCAAGATTGGCACCACCGGGCGCGGCATTGGCCCTGCTTATGAAGACAAGGTTGGCAGGCGGGCCATCCGCGTGTGCGATTTGGCGCATCTTGATGATCTGAATGCCCAGTTGGACCGCATCTGCGCGCATCACGATGCGCTGCGCGCCGGTTTCAACCAGCCGCCGATTGACCGGCAGCGGTTGCTCGATGATCTGGCCGATATCGCGGCCTATATTCTGCCGTTCGCCAAGCCCGTCTGGGTGACGCTCAATCAGGCCAAAAAGCGCGGCGCGCGCGTGTTGTTTGAAGGCGCACAGGGCGTGCTGCTCGATGTCGACCACGGCACCTACCCGTTCGTCACCTCGTCCAACACGATTGCGGGCACGGCCTCGGGCGGTTCGGGGCTGGGCCCCTCCTCAGTCGGCTTCGTGCTGGGCATTGTGAAGGCATACACCACGCGCGTCGGCTCCGGCCCCTTCCCGACGGAATTGGAAGACGCAACCGGCCAGCGGCTGGGGGAACGTGGGCATGAGTTTGGCACCGTCACAGGCCGCAAGCGCCGCTGCGGCTGGTTTGACGCTGTGCTCGTCCGCCAGTCGGCTGCTGTCTCCGGCATCACCGGCATCGCGCTCACCAAGCTTGACGTGCTCGACGGGTTTGAGACGCTCAAAATCTGCACCGGCTATCGCATTGGGGACCAGGTTTATGACTATCTACCGCCCCATGCCGCAGATCAGGCGCGGGCCGAGCCGATTTATGAGGAAATGCCCGGCTGGTCGGAAACGACCGCAGGCGCGCGCAGTTGGGCCGATTTGCCTGCACAGGCGATCAAATATGTTCGGCGCATTGAAGAGCTGATCGACTGCCCCGTCGCCTGCGTGTCCACCAGTCCGGAGCGTGAGGACACCATCCTCGTGCGCGATCCCTTCTCGGATTAACGCAATTTCAGGGCCGATGTCCCTGAACTGAAATCTTGCTCCCCTAGCGCGCGAATAGACGACAGGCTTTCTGGCCTGCGCGCTGAGGGAGCAACGACCGTTCATGACATCTAGAAATGCGACAGCCGCGCGGGCCCGCGCTGATGAAACCGGCGTGACCCGAGACGCGGGCGACTGGGCTCGCCTCCTCAGCTTTGGCGCAGTCCAATGGCCCTGGTTGTTGAAGAGCCTTTATGGCGGCCGCAAGGCCGACAAGACTGCGCTGCTCGACCGGCTTGGCCTGCCGGAAGATGCCTTGCCGCATCTGGGCAGCTGGAAGGCCGATACCGGCCTGTTGCACCGCATTGTCGATACTGTTCTGGCGCACAAGCCGGGGACGGTTGTGGAATTGGGCGCCGGCGCCTCCACACTCGTTGTTGCAAAAGCCATGCAATTGGCAGGCGGCGGGCGCCTCGTCAGCTTCGATCAGCATGGCGATTTCGTGGGCGCCGTCCGCAACTGGTTGGCCGATCATGACCTCACAGCAGAGGTGCGCCACGCGCCGATCATCGCACATAATGGCCGCTGGTCCGGGCTTTGGTATGATCTTGTCGGCGTACCCGATGTGATTGACCTGCTGTTGATTGATGGCCCGCCATGGGCACTTGGCCCCACCATCCGCGAAGGCGCAGAATGCCTCTTCTCGCGCGTGCCCGTGGGCGGCATCGTGATGCTCGACGATGCCGCGCGCCCCGGCGAACGGTTGGTCGCCAAGCATTGGAAGCGGGATTGGCCGCAATTTGACTGGGCGTTGATGCCCGGCATCAAAGGAACGCTGGTCGGCCTCCGCCGCTCTTAGACTCTCAGCTCCGCATTGAGCCGCTTGGAGGCCCGCCACAAAAGGATAGCGGGGATGAGCCCCATCCATGCGGCCCCATAGAGGACCCAGCGCACACTATCCTCCCCCGCAATCGGCTTGAACGCGTCAGACAACATGCCGAAGAACAACGGACCAAGGCCAAGCCCGATCAGGTTCTGCCCGAACACGACGAGCGACGTCGCCACCGCCCGCTGGCCGGGTGCAACCAGCTGCTGCGCGAGCGCATAACAGGGGCCGTAATAGAGATAGTTGAGCATGCTGGGGATGATCAGCAGCGCAATCGCCCAGCGCCAGTCCGTCACATAATAGGCCACAAACAGGATCGGCGCTGCCACCGCCATGCCGATGGCCGGTGCGGTCAGGATATGCCGCTTATCGACCCCTCCAAAACGGTCTGCGAGATACCCGCCAAGCCAGGTGCCAAGCATGGACGCAAGCCCGCCTGAAATCCCGAGCCACAGCCCGGTTTCCGCAGCGGTCAAACCAAAGTCCCGCTGGAACAGGATCGTGACCCACACGCCTTTGCCGTAGGACAGGAAGGCCGTGAAGGACGCGCCCAGCAAGACAAGAATAAAGGCCCGCGACGACATGATCTGCACGAACGCTTCAAAAAAGGGCTGTTGCGGCGCGGCCCCTTGCGCGGCGGCAGAAGCCTGACGGCCCGGGTCTTTCAAGATGAACGGCAGGACAAACGCAAACAAGACGCCCGGTATGCTGACCGCCAAAAAGGTATTCCGCCAGCCGATGATATCGCTCAGCGCGCCGCCAAGGGCCATGCCGATCAGGCTGCCAATCGGAATGCCGAGCCCGTAAAAGGCAATGGCCGAGGCACGCTTTTCCTTGGGCACGGCATCGGTGATGAGCGAATGGGCCGCAGGCGTGCACCCCGCCTCCCCCACGCCCACGCCAATACGGGCCAGCAGCAGCTGAAAAAAGTTCTGCGCCAATCCGCAGGCCGCCGTCATCAAGGACCAGAAGCCGAGCGAAATGGTGATGAGGCGCGCGCGGTTGGTGTGCGGGCGATCCGCATAGCGGGCAATCGGGATGCCCAGAAACGTATAAAAGACAGCAAAGGCAAGGCCGGTCATCAGCCCAATCTGCGTGTCAGACAGGTTCAGATCGCGGCTGATATCATGCGCGAGGATGTTGACGATCTGGCGGTCGAGAAAATTGAAGATGTAGACGACAAGCAGCGTCCACATCAGCAGCCGGGTCGACGGCGCAGGGCCGGACGTCGCGTTTGAGCCTGTCATAATCTCCTGCTGGCCTCTTTGAACGGGCCTCTCCCGCATCTTGTGGTCGAAACAACAGCGCCCGGCAAGCAGGAAGCCAAAAGGATCGCGCAGAGCACGCGAAGACACAGAGAGAGAACGCGTTTCTCCCCGTCCTCTGCGCCTCTGCGCGACCTTCGCTTTTATGATTAGAGGATGCCTACCCGCACTGGGCGCGGTGGAGCAGTTTCTGGTCGGCGAGCACAAGCGCCATCATCGCCTCCACCACAGGTGCGCCGCGGATGCCGACGCACGGATCATGGCGGCCCTTGGTTATGATGTCGGCGGCTTCGCCTTCACGGTTGATGGTATCAACGGGGATGAGGATGGACGATGTCGGCTTGAACGCGACGCGCACGATAACCGGCTGGCCGGTTGAAATACCGCCCGCAATGCCGCCTGCATTGTTCGCCATGAACTGCGGCGCGTTGGTGCCGGGGCGCATGGGATCGGCATTTTCCTCGCCGCGCAGACGGGCGG
This sequence comes from uncultured Sphingomonadales bacterium, assembly GCA_903958285.1. Lineage (GTDB taxonomy): Bacteria > Pseudomonadota > Alphaproteobacteria > Sphingomonadales > Sphingomonadaceae > Aquisediminimonas. The sequence continues at coordinate 2,337 of CAJBSR010000260.1, read as the reverse complement.
AGGCAAAGCCTGCACCAATCTCAACCGCTTTCACGGCATTGATGCTCATCATCGCAGCGGCAAGCTCGCTGTCGAGCTTGGCATAAAGCGGTGCACCCCATCCGGCGGGGACGCCGGTTGCCACGCACTCCACGACGGCACCCAAAGAGGAGCCCGCCTTGCGCGCCTCATCAACGAGCTTTTCCCAGCGACCGGCTGCGGCTTCATCCGGGCAGAAGAACGGGTTCTTGTCGATCTGGCTCGCCTCAAAATTGTCGCGGTCAATGGCGTCGCCACCGATTTCAACGACATAAGCGAGGATCTGCACTTCAGGGATCACCGCGCGGGCCACGCCCGCCGCCGCCACGCGGGACGCCGTTTCGCGCGCCGAAGACCGCCCACCGCCGCGATAATCGCGGAAGCCATATTTGGCGTCATAGCTGTAATCGGCATGGCCCGGGCGATAGGCCTTGGCGACGTCTGAATAATCCTTGGAGCGTTGATCGACATTCTCGATCATCAGGCTGACGGGCGTGCCTGTTGTGCGGCCTTCAAACACGCCGGAGAGGATGCGGACCTGATCCGGTTCCTGCCGCTGCGTGGTGAAGCGCGACGTGCCCGGGCGACGCTTGTCGAGGAAGGGCTGAATGTCTGCTTCGGACAGCGCGAGCCCCGGCGGGCAGCCATCGACCACAGCCCCAAGCGCGGGACCATGGCTTTCCCCCCAGGTGGTGAAGCGGAAGACGCGGCCGAAGGTGTTGAAACTCATGGACGAGCGATGCCGCGATTTGACGGCTATTGCAAGGCACACAAGGCGGCGCAATGATGCTGGCCATGTCCGATGAGATCACGATCCGTCCCGCCCGCCAAGACGATGCCGAGGCGATGGCAGCCATTTACCGCCCCTATGTGCTGACTGGCACCGAGACGTTCGAGACTGTGCCGCCGTCGCCATCTGCCTTTGCCGAAAAGATCGCGCATTGCGTCGCCAAAGGGTGGCCTTTCCTTGTGGCCTGCGCCGGAGAGGACATCGTCGGCTACGCCTATGCCACCCAATTCCGCGATCGCGACGCCTATCGCTATGCCTGTGAGAACAGCATTTACGTGAAAGAGGGCCTGCATGGACGGGGCATTGGCAGCCAATTGCTCGGCGCTTTAGTCGGTGCCGCAGAATCGTTTGGGTTCCGGCAGATGATTGCCGTCATTTCAGGTGTCGGACCGGCGTCCCCCGCACTGCACGCAGCGCATGGATTTACCGATGCCGGGCGGATGCGCTCCGTCGGCCGAAAGTTCGACCGCTGGCTGGACACCCGATATATGCAGCGCGCACTTGGGCCGGGCGACACCATGCCGCCCGACGCCTGAGCCTTAGGCCAGCGCGATGTCCGGCGCGTCTTCGGCCTTCATGCCGACGGCGTGATAGCCGCAATCGACATGGTGGGTTTCCCCCGTCACGCCAGAGGAGAGATCGGACAACAGGTACAGCCCTGCGCCGCCGACATCTTCGATGGTCGTGTTGCGCTTCAACGGCGCGTTCAGTTCATTCCACTTCAGGATGTAGCGGAAGTCGCCAATGCCCGAGGCGGCAAGCGTCTTGATCGGCCCGGCCGAGATCGCGTTGACGCGGATATTGTCACGGCCCAGATCGACCGCGAGATACTTGACCGACGTCTCCAGCGCGGACTTGGCCACACCCATGACATTGTAATGCGGGATCACCTTTTCCGCGCCATAATAGCTCAGCGTCAGCATGGTTCCGCCATTGGGCATCATCGCTGCGGCGCGCTGGGCAACGGCGGTGAAGCTGTAGACGGAGATGTTCATCGTCATCAGGAAGTTGTCGAGCGTGGTGTCGCAATAGCGGCCCCGCAGCTCATTCTTGTCTGAAAAGCCAATGGCGTGAACAACAAAATCAATCGTCGGCCAACGCGCGGCCAGCGTTGCAAAAGCTGTGTCGAGGTCTGCTGGATCAGCTACATCGCAATCGATCAGGAAATCGCTGCCCACCTCTTCCGCCAAGGGGCGCACGCGTTTTTCCAGCGCCTCACCCTGATAGGAAAAGGCCAGTTCCGCACCTTCTTCGCGCAGCTTCTTTGCAATCCCCCAAGCGAGGCTCCGGTCATTGGCAAGCCCCATGATCAACCCGCGCTTGCCCGCCATATATCCAGCCATCAGCCGTTCCCTTCGTCTTATAACGCATTCAACTGCGGTTCTTTGATCGCCGGATTGGCCAAAGCCGCATTCAGATGCGCGCCAATAACAAGACCGAATCCGACTATCCAGAAAAACAACAACGCAACGATCACCCCGGCCAAGCTGCCATAAGTGAGTGCATAGCCCCCAAAGAGCGACAAAGCA
>CAJBSR010000259.1 GCA_903958285.1 uncultured Sphingomonadales bacterium | reverse complement strand
GCCTCCTCAGTCCCGATAACCAGCCCACGGCCCCGCAGGTCCAACAAATGTGCGAGGACAGAACGACCGGCAGCCCCGTGGAGGCGCTTGTCGACGCCCTTATACATGCTGAGCACCATATCCGGGATATGGCCCGTTCCGGCCTCCAGCAGGCGGAGGATCTGCCCTTCGCGCTGTTTGCGATGCCCCATCATCCCGCGCACGAGACGTTGCGGAGTTTCAATGGGCGCACCGTGCGCCGCGTAATAGACGGTGTCATCGCGCTCCATCAGCAGCGCGAGGCTGCGCATATAATCGGCCATGTCGCCATCGGGCGGGGAGACAACACTGGTTGACCAGCCCATCACATGATCGCCGGTGAACAGGGCTTTCTCTTCCGCCAGTGCAAAACACAGATGGTTGGAGGTATGGCCGGGCGTCGCAAGTGCCGTCAGCGTCCAGCCGGGGCTAGAGACGCTGTCACCATCATTAAGAACGCGGTCGGGCACATAGGTCGCATCAAAGCTGGCATCGGCACGTGGACCATCATCTTCCAGCACGAGCGGCGCACAGCCGATGATCGGCGCGCCGGTCGCGGCCTTCAGGGGTGCTGCGGCAGGCGAGTGATCGCGGTGGGTGTGCGTGCACATGATGGCGGTGATCGTCTCGCCCGCCAATATGCGGATGAGCGCCTCGACATGATGCGGGTCATCGCCCAGCGGGCCGGGGTCGATCACCGCAACCTCGCCTGTGCCCACAATATAGGTTTGGGTGCCCGTATAGCTGAAATGTGAGGGGTTATGCGCCAGCACGCGGCGGATCAGCGGGCTGATCTGCTCGGCAACGGCATAAGGCTCTTTGGAAAGGTCGGGCACGTCCATCGCTCCTCATGTGGCGAAAGACGCGGGGATGTTCAAGCAGTGTGGTCCGAAAGGGGGCCGGGGGCACAGGTGCGGTGGGATGAAGCCTCTCCTGCGCCCCCGGTCTTGGTCTCCGGCCGGAAAAGGGAAATTACGGCCGGAGGGGAGACTTTATTCCTTTGGATAATCCTTGCGCGGTCCGTTCAGCCGAGCGATTTCCTTGTCGAGCGCGGCGAGCGCCTTTTCCCGCGCTTCGCCAGCCTTCTCCATATCCTTGGCGATGCGGCTTCGCGCTTCGGAGAGTTTCTTGGCCATTTCGGCGTCCGTTATGTCCGGCGCACCGCAGATGACGATCTTGGACTTTCGAAGCCGTCCGTTAGCGTCCGTCACGTCATTCTCAGTTGCGAACTTGCGGCCACCGACTGCGCAATCAGCGATGGCGATGTCCTTTTCTTCGCGCACCTCTTCGGCACCATCGTGATGGCGGATGATGATTGTCTTCGTCACCTTAGGCTCCGGCTCATTGGCGGCGAGCGTGGGCGAAGCGAGGGCAAACAGCGTGCCGACCACAAGTGCGGTTCCGGCAACGATAAAGGCCTTGTCTGAAACCATGATCTTCCTCCTCTTCTACTTTTATTGTCAGGACAGCGGCAGGTGTGCCGGTTCATCCTTGATGCGCATATCGAGCGACCGCAGGATGGTTTGACGCAGATCGGCGGGGATCATCGGATCGCCTGCAATCTGCGCGCGCGCCTGTGCAAGCGATTGACGGACCATCGCGCGCGTCGCTTTGGCATCCGGCGTACAAACCGCAACGCGGATCACACGGGTCGGGCCCTCGGGCAAGGCTACCTGCTGCGTAAAGCTGGAGAGCTTTGCCCCCTCGCCACAGCGGACAGGCATGGCAGATGAAATTTTCAAACTGGTCGGGCGGGCGAGCGACCGGGCTGCTGCATCGGCGCGGGCGGCCTCGGCTTCGGTCCGCGCAGCTTCGGCATCACGGCGCGCCTCTTCAAGCGCGTCCTGCGCCTCAGCCAAACCTTCTGCAAGCTCCTGATCCACGTCAGCTTTCGCTTCGGCAACGTCGGCGGCACTCATGTGGCCCGCAGCAGCGACGCGGTTGATCTCCGCCTGGGCGCTGGCACGTGCGCGGCTTACCTCCGCTTTGGCTTGCGCATCAGCAGCCTGGATCTTCGCTTCAATCGCCGCAGGATCAGGCAGATCGTGCAAGAGAACAACCTCGTTGAGCGCCAGCATGGGGGCAGAGCTCTCCACCTTGCGCACCGCCTCGGCCGCAATGCCCGTCGACGCCGTCACCGCTAATCCGCCAATGACCAGCATTCCGGCAACGGCGGCACCGCCGCGCATCGGCGCAAGGCGGCCCTCAACAATCCGCCGCAGCCGCGTCTTGAGGCCAGTCTTGGCCGTCATCGTGCAGGCCGCGAGCGGAACGCCACCGGTTGCCGATTTAACGAGGGCCAAGCCATAAACATGACGATCTTCGGACGAAGCGCCACGCAGCACCATGGCATCGCAGGCGGCTTCCTGATCCAGCCGGAAGGCGCGCCAGGCAATATGAGCGACCGGATTAAACCAATGCAGCGCCAGCACGCCGAGCCCTGCTAAATTGGCGATCAGATCGCCGCGCCGGTGGTGCGCCACTTCATGCTCCAGCGCGAACTTTTGTTCCGCCGCGTCATAGCGGTCGGCAAAGTCGGCGGGGACGACAACCATCTTGCCACGCACACCCAAGGCCAGTGGCGATTGGACCAACCGGCTCGCCTGCACTGTGAACGCCTCATGATCACACAAGGGTTCGCAATCCCGCCGCACGCGGTCGGCAAAGAGGCGATAGGCCGCGAGATGCCAGCCGAGGAAGGCCAAGCTTCCAATGGCCCAGATGGACGCGAAGATAAGAACCCAGTTGGTACCCGCCTCGACAGCGGGAGCCGCCTGCCCGATCAGGACAGACACTTTGGCGGCAGGCGCCACCGCAGCCGCGCCCCAGCTTTCGGGCAAAGGCGGCAGCACCATCCGTAGCGCGGGGAGCAGCCACAATGCATAAGCGATGCGCGGGCCGAAATGGCGGCTCACTGGCTCACGGACGGCGAGGACGACGAGCATTAAAAGGGTGGAGGCCACCAGCGCCTCAATGATCCAACTGCTCATTTCTTCAGCTCCTGCAAAAGGGCTTCAATCTCAGCGATGTCTTCGGGAGAGAGTTTCTCTGACTCTGCGAATTGCGCGACCAGCGGGCTCAGCTTGCCGCCAAATAATCTGTCAACAAACCGGTGGGACTCCCCGGCGACATAGGCGGTGCGTTCAATGGCGGGACGATAGAGAAACTTTCGCCCCTGCGCTTGAGTGACCAGCGCGTCTTTGCTCACAAGTCGAGAGAGCAAGGTCTTCACCGTCGCCAGCGTCCAGCTTTGCGAGCCGGAGAGGCGGTCGTAAATGTTCTGCGCGTCGAGCGGGGCATGGTCCCACAGGACCTCCATCACCGCATGCTCTGCATCGCTGATCCGTTCTGCCATTTGCCAAGTCCTTCTCAGTTCGAGTCTCAACGCATCCCGTATGACTACAAATGTAATCGTACGCCTGAACGGCAGATGAATGCAAGAGCAGATGATTTTGTCGGGATTTTTGACAAATGAGGTGTCTGGTTAACTTCGCTTCACCATCGAGAGCGTCAGAAAACCGACACTG
>CAJBSR010000258.1 GCA_903958285.1 uncultured Sphingomonadales bacterium | reverse complement strand
TTGAAAAGCGCAGGCGGGAGGAGAAAGCGAACTCCGTCAAATCCGTCTGGGGCGAAAATTCGGCCTGGAGCGAGATGACCGAAGGCGTAACGGGCGGCACCTATGCCTTTGAGCAGGGCCATGTCGTCAACTGGCAGATCATCCCGTTGAGCGACACCGTGCCTCTGGCCGACCGCGCCGAAATTCTCGCCGCGCGGCATGGCGAAAAGCGCCGTGACTGGATGGTCAACATGCGCAATGTCACCATCTTCCCCAACATGCAGATCGCCGAAAATGCCTCCAGCCAGCTGCGGATTATTCGGCCGGTCGCGCCGGGGCTGACGGAGATGCGGACCTTCTGCATCGCGCCCAAGGGCGAAAGCGCCGAAGCCCGCCGCAAGCGCATCCGCAACTATGAGGATTTCTTCAATCCCACAGGCATGGCCACGCCCGATGACACGGTCAGCTATGCCGATTGCCAGGATGGCCACGCCAACACCTCGCAGCCATGGATCCTGGGCTATAGCCGCGGGATGACGAGCGTGCAGCAAGGCGCCGACGAATTCGCCGACATGCTCAACATGACGCCCGACCGCAGCCAGCCTTGCGGATCGCAGCTTTGTGATGAGACGCTGTTCCACAGCTATTACCGCGCCTGGCTTGCGCGGCTGCAAATGGGCATGGAGCGCGACGCATGATCACGCGTGCTGAGGCCGAAGACCTGATCGCCCGCGAAAGCTTGGCGCTCGACCGGTGTGACTGGGACGGGTGGCTCGCGCTCTTCACAGAGGATTGCTGCTACTGGATGCCCGCCTGGCGCGATGAGGAAACGCCAACGCAAGACCCGCAGAGCGAGCTGTCGCTCATCTGGTATCAGGGGCGGCACAATCTTGAGGATCGTGTCTGGCGCGTGAAGTCGGGCCTGTCCGTGGCCTCGGTGCCGTTGATGCGGACCTCGCACCATGTGTCGAACATCTTGGTCGAGGGTGAGGACCGGATGGCCGCCAGCTTTGCGGTGCACGTCCACAACACCAAAAGGCGCGGGGACCATGTCTTTTTCGGACGCTACGAATATCGGCTGGTGCGTGAGGGAGACGCGCTGAAGATCGCCGAGAAGAAGATCCTCCTGATGAATGATTATATTCCGGCAGTTGCTGATTTTTATATGCTGTAGGTGGCGCGGACAAATTCGCCTTCACCCCCCGTCGCCCCGTGCTTGACACGGGGCTAGGCTGACTTCCGTCCGGTCTAAGTCTCCTGCTGGCTGGAGACCTCGCAATTGGGGCACCATGTCCAGCAGCAAAGCACCAGAAAAGCCAAGCCCCGTGTCAAGCACGGGGCGACGGGAACCTTTTTGGGCTTGCTTCCCCCACCCCCACCCACCTGCATTGGTATTCACGCCCCTTGAGATAGGCGCTGCGCACGCTAGGCTCCTGTTGCGCTGCACAATCGCGCGGGAGGATTGGGGATGAAGACAAGTGCAGACCTGCGGGAACGGCTGAAGGGGCTCCACAGTCAGACGGCGGAAACGCCCATCTTTAATCCTGTCTTCCAGCTGAGCCTTGATCTCTCCCGCCAGATTGAGAATGGCGACCTGCCGCTGGATGAGGTTGCGGCCCTCGTTGATGAACTGGAGTGTGAAGCGCTCGAAAGCCGCGCAGGCCATGTGCGCGATCTGTTGTCGCCCGTCGCGCAAGAGGCGAACCTCGCCCGCCTGCGGGAGATTGTGGCGGCGTCCGCCACTGACTTTGAGATATTCACCGCGCGCTGGTCCCGCCCTTTGCTCCACGCTGTCTTCACCGCGCACCCGACCTTCCTGCTGACGCCCGCGCAGAGCGATGCCATTGCCGAGGCGGTCGCCAGCGACGATGGCGGTGCCGTCTGTGCTGCGAGCCGAAGCCGCCCGGCCATCACCCTCGACTTTGAACATGACGAGGCGATGGCCGCCATCGGGCGGGCCGCCCAAGCACGTGATGCTCTGACGGGTGCCGTGCTGGATGTGGCCGCCGCCACATGGCCCGATCGTTGGACCACTCTTCTGCCACAGCCTTACCGGCTGGCGACATGGGTCGGCTATGACATGGATGGCCGCACCGATATCAGCTGGTCGACCTCCTTGCGTTATCGCCTGTCGGAAAAGGCGCTGCGCCTTTCCGGCTATGCGACGCAGTTGGCCGCGATTGATCCTGTCCATCCGCTGATCGACACCTTGCGCGGGGCAGAGGCGCATAGCCGGGATATGGCAGACCGGTTCGCGCGCGATCTCTCGACACCCGAGGCGCTGTCGGATGCGGCCAATGCGCTGACGGCGGCGCACCCGGACAAGATCATCACACTCACGCCCGTCATCGACCAATTGGTGGCCGAAGCCGCATCGGCTGCGCCGAACACGGCAAAGGCGCTGCTCATCCTTGCATCGGCCATGCGCGCCGATGGCCTCGGCATGGGCTGGGTGCATTTCCGCGTGAACACCTCGCAGCTCCACAATGCCATCCGGCGCCGGATTGATCCGGACAATACGCTCGATCTCGGCAGCCGCACCGCGCTGCAAAAGGTGCGGGCGCTCTTGGAAAGCGTGACGCCGCTGCGCTCCAATTTTGCCGCCCTCGCCATTGAGAGCACGACCGCGCTGCGGCAGTTCCTCGCCATGGTGCAGTTCCTCCACCATGTGGATGGCGACGCACCGATCCGGATGCTCATTGCGGAATGTGAGCAACCGCAGACCGTGCTCGCCGCGCTCTATTTTGCCAAGCTGTTCGGCATTGAGGGCAAGGTCGATGTCTCGCCTTTGTTCGAAACCGAAACGGCAATGGAACATGGCGCGCGCTTCCTCGATGCGATGCTCGCCGAGCCGACCTATCAAGCCTATGCCCGCACGCGGGGCCGTGTCTCGATCCAGACGGGCTTTTCCGATGCGGGCCGGTTTGTGGGGCAGCTGCCCGCGGCACTCGCTATTGAACGCCTGCACGGGCGGCTTGCGCGCATCATGGCGCGGCATGGGCTGACCGATGTCGCCGCGCTCATCTTCAACACGCATGGCGAGTCGATGGGGCGCGGCGCGCATCCGGTGAGCATTGCGGACCGGATGCGCTATCCGATGAGCGATTGGGCGCGGCAGCAATTCGCCGCCAATGGCATCGCGACCGAGCTGGAGGCGAGCTTTCAGGGCGGCGATGGCTATCTGCTCTTCCGCAATCCCGCCCTCGCGCTTGCGACGCTCACGCGCATTGCCGAGGCGGAACTGACGCCGCTGCCAGTGGGCGAGGACCCCTTCTACACACGCACCGACATCAGCCTCGATTTCTATCGCGGCATCAGGCGCGTCCAGCGCGAGCATCTGGAATCGCGCACCTATGCCCGCGCGGTGACGGCATTTGGCCTCGGCCTGCTCAACGAAACCGGCAGCCGCAAATCGCGTCGCCAGTCCGACCTCGCGGCCGACCGGGAGATGAGCCTGCGCCAGATCCGCGCCATCCCGCACAACGCCATCCTGCAACAGCTCGGCTATCCGGTGAATGTCATTGCAGGCGTTGGCACCGCGGCGGGCGAGGATCTGGAAGGCGTCGCCGAAGTGCTGGCGAGTTCTAGGCGGGGCAGGTCGCTCGTGCGGATGCTGCGTGCGTCGGACCGGCTGGCGAGCATCAAGTCGGTCGCGGCCTATGGCGAGCTGTTCAACTCGGCCTATTGGGCGAGCCGCCCTTATCGCGGGACGGAGACGGCGCTTGAACCGGCGTGCCTGTCGCTTGCCGAACATCTGACTAAGGATGACCGCACCGGCGTGTTCCGCCGCCTCGCCTCGCGTCTGCGGGTCGACGGGTTGAAGCTGCACCGCCTGCTCGACCGCCTCCCCAAGGATGAGACGGCGACGGATGGCGCGCGCGAAGATGTCCGCCGGTCGCTGGGCGCACTCCATGCGCTGCGCCTCGCGCTGATGCAGCATATGTTCTTAAAGGCGGTGCAGATCCCTGCCTTCTCCCGCTCCAACGACATTAGCCGTGACGATGTGCTGGAAATGGTCTTCACCCTGCGCATCGAGGACGCGCTTGCCCAGCTCCGCCGCGCCTTCCCGGTCTCGGCGCCGTCCATCGACGACTTCGCAGTGAATGAACCCACCGACTATCCCGATGGCGACGGGCAGGCCTATGCCGGCATCCAGTCCGCTTACATCACGCCCATCGATCAGGCTTATGCGCTGTGCCTGCGGATCGGGACGGCGATTGCGAACCACTTTGGGGCGCATGGGTGAACTGAACCAGCTCCCTCACCGCTCACCCTGAGCTTTGGGGAATAGGATTCCATTCAGAACCCCGCTCGCCCTGAGCTTGTCGAAGGGCTGTCCTTCTGTGGGCTGAACTGAAAAGAAAAAACCACCCTTCGACAGGCTCAGGGTGAGCGGTGAGGGGTGGCTCGTTGGTTCCTAGTCCACCACCACCTCAACCAGCGTCGGCCCCTCTGCGCTGAACGAATGGCGCAGCGCCGCATCAAGATCATCGCCTGCAGATACGCGCACGCCCGGCACGCCCTGCCCGTGCGCAATGGAGATGAAGTCGAGGCCGGAGAGGTCGGTGCCTACGGTCTGCTGCAATCCGAACACGCGGCCAAAGTTGATCAGCGCTTCATAGCCGCCATTGTTCACGATGATGAAGCTGATCGGCAGGCGCAGCTGCGCGGCGGTCCAAAGCCCCTGAATGGCATACATAGAGGAGCCGTCGCCGAGCAGGCAGATGACCTTCTCCCCCGGTCGCCCGAGCGCGACGCCGACGCTGGCGGGGAGGCCATGGCCGAGCCCGCCGCTGGCGCAGGTGTAGAAGGTGTCGGGTTCGAGGATCGGCAGATGGTCATGCATCGGCCCGCGCGTGCTGGGCGCTTCTTCCACGATGATGCTGCCCTTGGGGCGGAGCGCGGCCATGCGCTGCATCAGATAGGCATCCGTCAGCGGTCTCGCCGGAAGCGGATCGAATGTCGCGCGCGGTGCGGGAGCGGTCCGCGCGATGGGGTTGGGGGCCGCTAGCAATTCGGTGAGCGCGGGCTTCAACGAGGAGACAATCGACGTGCCCGTCGGCACCCAGCTTGCCATGTTGGGGTCATCGACAATCTGGAACAGCTTTGCGCCTTCGGGCACGTGCGGGCCAAAGCCTTCGACATGATAGATGAAGGTCGGCGCGCCGAGCACGAGGATGAGGTCATGGCCCTGGAGGCTCGCGACAATCGGTTCGCGCCCCGCCGTCAGGAAGCCTTGGAACAGCGGATGGTCTTCGGGAAAGCCC
>CAJBSR010000257.1 GCA_903958285.1 uncultured Sphingomonadales bacterium | reverse complement strand
TGCCTGACCTGATTGTGCAGGCCGTTTCGGCCCGCACACAGGAGATTGCTGACGGAGCGAAAGCATTGTTTGGCGCGGCATCGGCCTATGACGATTCACTCGCGCTGGCCCGTGACACGCAAGTCGATATTGTCGCCGTTACGGTAAAGGTCCCCGAACATCGCGCCATTGTGCTAGCGGCGATTGCTGCGGGCAAGCATGTTTATTGCGAATGGCCGCTGGGGCGCGATTTGGCAGAGGCACAGGAAATGGCCGATGCCGCTCGCGCCGCCGGGGTGCATGTCTGCATCGGCTTGCAAGGTGGCAACAGCTGGGCCGTCCGCCACGCAGCGCAATTGGTACAGGGCGGCGCAGTTGGACGCCCGCTTTCGTTACGGGTTGTCTCGCCAACCGGCGGCTGGGGCGCGGAATCGCCGCCCAACTATGCCTATCTACAAGACAAATCGAACGGTGCAACTCTTTCCACTATCGCCGGTGGCCACACGCTTTCCGCCATCGAAGCCGTCATCGGGGCCTTTACTGAAGTCACCGCGCGCGCCAGCATTTTGCTCGACAGTATGACACTGATGGGCAGCGAAGAGACGGTTATACGAACCTGCGCCGACCATCTGCTCACCTTTGGCAAGCATGACAGCGGTTGTATCTCCTCTCTCGAAGTCGTCGGCGGCGTCACCGACGTACCTTTCCAGTTCGAACTGCGCGGAAGCAAGGGTTCGCTGTCCATCACCGGAGGCCATCCTGGTGGCTATCAGGCGGGAACATTGACTGTTACCACCAACCCGCCATCGCCGCGGCAGCCAGAGCAGGTCGCCACCGGCATCGGCACCCAATCCGTCAATGTAGCAGAGCTCTGGGCGCGCTTTGCCAGCGACATCCGCAGCGGAACGCGCACGGTCCCCGACTTTGACCGTGCTGTGCGGCTGACGCGGCTTCTCGACGCGATTGATGCGTCGTCAGAAAACGGATCGACAGTTAGCCTTGGCGGCCAATAGTGCGAACGAGGGAATAGATGGCAACGCAAACCAGCAGCTCACCGCGCGCAGCGCAGCAGGTCGCCAGCCCCTATAGCTGGTATGTGGTATTCGTCCTAATCGTCGCCTATACTTTCTCGTTCATCGACAGGCAGATACTCACCCTGCTCGTCGGCCCGATCCGCGAGACGCTGCAGATCAGCGATACCCAGATCAGCCTTCTCCACGGCCTTGCCTTTGCGCTGTTCTATTCGATCATGGGTATCCCCATTGGCCGGATGGTCGATAGCCGCAAACGCACGACGATCATCGCCGGCGGCATTGCGGTTTGGAGCCTGATGACTGCGGTCTGCGGTCTCGCGCAGAACTTCATCCAGCTTTTCCTTGCACGCATTGGCGTTGGCGTGGGGGAGGCGGCGCTGTCGCCGGGCGCCTATTCGATGATCAGCGATGAATTTCCACCCGAACAGCGCCCACGCGCGATGAGCCTGTATATTAGCGCGGCCTATGTCGGCGGCGGCATCGCGACCATTGCGGGCGGCGCGCTGATCGCGATGATGCCCCCGGTCAACCTGCCGTGGATCGGGCATATGGAGCCGTGGCAGGCACTGTTTGGCGTCGTCGGCCTGCCGGGCCTGCTTGTTGCTATGTGGGTTTTGACTCTGAAAGAACCAGCGCGCACCGGCCTGATCCCCGGGCCGCAACCCTCCTTCCGTCAGGTTAGAGCCTTTATCGCGGCGCGGCGCGGGGCGTTCGGCTATCTGATCCTCGGCTTTGCGATGAGCGGCGTGATGTGGCAAGCGGCGATTGCGTGGATTCCCACCTATTTCATCCGCATTTTTGGCTGGACCGCGAGCGAAGTTAGCCTGCCCTACGGCCTAATTTCGATGGTCTGCGGCATGGGCGGGATAATCCTTGGCGGATGGCTTGCGACACGTATGCGGCAGAACGGCAAGCTCGATGCCAACATCCTCATCGGGCTGCTCGCAATTGCCATTGCGTTGCCTTCAGGCATTACTGCAACTTTCATGACGGCGCCAGAACCCGCGCTGGCGCTGTTCGGTGTCTTCTTGTTTGGCTGTGCGATGCCTTGGGGCAGCGCAGTAGCTGCCCTACACGAAAT
>CAJBSR010000256.1 GCA_903958285.1 uncultured Sphingomonadales bacterium | reverse complement strand
CAGATCATCGCCGCCGCGGATGTGCGCGATGGCATAGGCAAAGCCGCGATCCAGCAGCGAGAGCCGCGTTGTCGAGAAGCCCGGCGGGATCGCATAGCCATAGGCGCCATAGGCGTAGAGATAGAGCGGGCCATTGCCGTCTTTCTTGAAGCCCTTTTTGTAGACGACCGAAACGGGCACTTTCGTTCCGTCGCGCGCGGTGATCTCGACGCGTTCGGTGGCGTATTGGCTGGCATCATAGCCGCTTGGGATTTCCTGCACCTTGAGCGTCGTCATCTCGCCTGAGGACACGTCATATTCAGTCACGGTGTCGGGCGTGACCATCGATTCATAGGACAGGCGCAGCTTGGCGACCTTATATTCGGGATTCTCGTCAAGACCCGCCGAATAGCTCGCTTCGGGGAAAGCAATCCGCTTGGGCTTGCCGCCCGCATAGGGGTAGATTTCCACCTGATCGAGGCCATTGTCGCGTCCTTCAACGACGAAGAAATCGGCAAAAGTCGACACGCCGGTCATGTAGAAATTGGGCGACGGCGCAATGCGCTCGGTCCATTCGCCGGGCTTGGCCAGCGGCGCTGTCACCAGCCGGAACTGGGTGCTCGTGTCATTGGTGTGGATGAAGAGTGTGCCGTCATGCTCCTCTACATCATATTCCACGCCCTTCGTGCGCGCGCGCACAAGGATCGGCTTGGCGAAGGGATCGTTGACGGGCAGCAGCCGGACTTCGCTCGTTTCATTGTCGCCGGTTGCGACCACGATCCACTTGCGGCTGTGCGTCATGCCAACGCCGGTCTGGAAGCCCTGATCGGGTTCCGAATAGATCACCTTATCTTCAGCGACCGGCGTGCCGAGCGTGTGGATCAGGATCTTCTCCACCCGCCAATTGTCGTTGACGAGGCCGTAGAGCAGATGCTTGCCGTCTGCTGAAAAGACGAAGTCGCCCAGCGTGCCGGGGATTTCATCGGCCAGATGCTCGCCCGTCACCAGATCCTGAAAGCGGATGGTGTAGCGTTCCGACCCGTTGGTGTCGGTTGCATAAGCCATCATCCGGTCATCGTCGGAAATGGTGATGCCCGACAGGCGGAAATATTCCTTGCCCTCAGCGAGCTTCGCCTCATCAAGCAGGACCGTCTCCGCGCCGCCGCTCAAGGCCTTTCGCATCCACTGCTTATACTGCGCGCCGGGTTCAAAGCGGCGCCAGTAAAGATAGTCGCCATCTTTCTGAGGAACCGAGCTGTCGTCTTCCTTCAGCCGCCCCTTCATTTCCTGAAAGATCGTTTCAACCAGCGGCGCCAATGGCTTCATCTGCGCTTCGAAATAGGCGTTTTCGGCCTTCAGATAGTCGAGCACCTCAACATCATCGACCTTGGGATAACCCTCATCCTTCAACCAAAAATAGGGATCGTCGATCTTATATCCATGCCGTTCATAGCTGTGCGGCTTTTGGGCGGCGACGGGGGGCGTTGCAGGGTCTGTCATGGAAACTTTCTGGGTGGGAACGGTCTTTGGCGCGGCGGATTTGGGCGGGGCAGAAAAGGCTGCCTGTCCGCACAGCAAGGCGGCGAGGGCCGCAATCAAGGGGCGTTTTGTCATGGGCAGACAATGGCACATGCGCGCGCCCTGCCAAGGGGGAAAATGCAAGGCGGCCTAGCGCGCGGCCTTTGCAGCGCGCGCCTCGGCAATGGCGGCCTTCAAGGCATCATAGCCAACGGCCCCCACCAGCACCTTGTTGCCCACCACCCAAGCGGGTG
>CAJBSR010000255.1 GCA_903958285.1 uncultured Sphingomonadales bacterium | reverse complement strand
GGGCGGCGATGCCATCTGGTCCGGCGAAGCGGGCCGCGCGCTCGCCGATCTTTTTGCCGACCTTCAGGCGCATGCAGGCGATGGCCCCACGGCGGTCGATCCGGCGACATTACCACGCCTGCTGCGCCAGTTGTGCGACGCGACCACCAGCCGCCCCGCGCGCGGCGGCCATCCGCGTGTTTTCATCTGGGGTCTGCTTGAAGCCAAGCTGCAATCTGCGGAAACGATGATTTTGGGCGGGCTGAACGAAGGCATCTGGCCCGCTTTGCCCTCGCCGGACCCTTGGCTGGCCCCTGCCGTGCGCCGGTCGCTGGGCCTGCCCAGTCTGGAACGCCGCATCGGCCTGTCCGCGCATGATTTGGCAGGGGCCTTGGGCGCCCCCAATGTCCTGCTGACCCGCGCGCAACGCGACACAAGCGGGCCCACCAACGCTTCGCGCTTCTGGCTGCGGCTGGAGACGATGGCAGGCCATCTGGCTGAGCCTAACCTGCGCGTCGATCTCCTCGCCCGCGCGCTCGATGGGCACGAGGGGCAACCCGACCGCGCCAAGCGTCCGGCGGTAGAGGTGCCACTCGCCGCACGCCCGCGCCGGATTTCCGTCACCGATGTAGATCGCCTCGCGGCAGACCCATATTCTTTCTACGCCAAGGCGATCCTGAAGCTGAAATCGCTCGACAATGTCGATGAAGAGCCGGGGCCATCCTGGAAGGGGTCGGTCATCCACAAGGTGCTGGAGGATTGGGCGAAAGAGGATGGCTATGCGCAAGGCGCGCTCGTGCAGCGGATGCGCCATGCGTTGGATGGTGATGCGGTCAATGCTGTGACCCGCACGCTTTGGTTGCCGAGGCTGGTTGCGACGGCGCAGTGGATTGAGGACCGTGTCGAGAAGAACAGGGCCGAGGGACGGGATCCGTTCGCCGCCGAAGTGGACGGCCGTGTCGAAATTGCGGGTGTGACTGTGACGGGCCGTGTTGACAGGATTGACCGGACGCCCGGCGGGGTTGCGATCATCGACTATAAGACCGGCAAAGCGCCTAGTGGGAAGCAGGTCAAAGCCGGGCTTGCGGTCCAATTGGGGCTGCTGGGTCACATGGCAGAGCAGGGCAGTTTCAAGGATATCTCTGCGTTACCCGCCGAAGCTTTTGAATATTGGACCTTCCAGAAGGACAAGGATGATTTCGGCAAGATGGAAACGCCGACGGGGGACGGTGCCAACAAAATTGCCGCCGAGGCGTTCGTCGAGGAAATCTTGAAGGCGTTCAAAGAGCACGCTGCCCGTTGGCTCACTGGCGAGGAACCCTTTGAGGCCAAGCTCCATCCTGATCTGGCGTATGGAGAGTTTGATCAGCTGATGCGCCTTGAAGAATGGCAGGGCCGCAACTGATGCCGAAGCCCAAGGACTTCAAATTCCTGCCGCGATTGCTGGGCAGTCAGGCACAGGCCTCGCGCCCGGATGGACAGGTCTGGCTCTCGGCATCTGCGGGTGCGGGCAAAACACAGGTGTTGACGGCGCGGGTGCTGCGTCTGCTGCTCAATGATGCGAACCCGGAATCGATCCTGTGCCTGACCTTTACTAAGGCGGGCGCTGCCGAAATGGCGGACCGTATTCACGAACGGCTGGGCGCCTGGGTGACCTTGCCTGAGGCTGACCTGACGAAAGAGCTCTTCGCGCTGGGTGAGCCGCACATGGACAACCGGCAGGCCGACGCGCGCCAATTGTTCGCAAAGGTACTTGACGCGCGCGGCGGTGGCCTGCGCATTCAGACCATCCACAGCTTTGCCCAGACAGTGCTCGCCGCCTTCCCCGCCGAAGCTGGCCTCACCGTCGGCTTCCGTCCTGTTGAGGGGCGTGAGGAAATGCAGCTGAAGCGGCAAGCGCTCAGCACGTTGGTTGCGACGGCGGAGAAGGAAGGGCGGCAGGGCACGATTGACCGGCTGCAATTGCTCGCCCGCCAGATCGGCGAAGACGCGACCCGCAAACTGCTCGACCGCTGTGCGCAGGCGCCGGAGGCAATGGAGGATCTGGGGAGCGGTGTCGGCCCGCTCGTGCGCCGTTGGCTGGGCATCGGTGAGACGGATGTGGAAGCGCACGTCCTGTCCTGCTGCACCGAGGGTGGTTTCGATCGTGCGGGGATCGACACTATTCGAACAATGAACCTGGCATGGGGCACAGGCCGTGCTGCGGACAATGTAGCGGCTATGGATCAATGGTTGGCGATGGATGTCGCGGATCGTGCCCTCAACCTTGAAGTTCTGCACGCGGCTTGGGCCAAGAAGGACGGCGAACTCAAAAGGTCGAAAGGCTATTTCCCGCCGGACCCTAGTTATTTCGAATGTGTCGAGCCCCTCTATGTGCAATTCAGCGGTCTTATTCAGATGCGCCGTATCGCAAAGACAGCGGTTTCGATCATTGCCGCCCTCGAACTCGGTCAAGAGTATGCCCGCGTCTATGGCGATGCGAAGCGCGCGGCGGGCGTCGTCGATTTCAATGACATGATCCGCGCGACCCTCAAGCTGCTCAAAAAGCCGGAAATTGGAGACTGGATCCGTTTCAAGCTCGATCAGTCGATTGATCATGTTCTGGTCGATGAAGCGCAGGACACCAATTCCGACCAGTGGGATATCGTCAAGGCGCTGTCGGAAGAGTTCTTCGCAGGCGAAGGGGCCAAGGCCGACAAGGTGCGGACCGTCTTTGCGGTGGGGGATTTCAAGCAGGCGATCTTCAGTTTTCAGGGCACGAACCCCGAGGAATTCGGCAAAGCGGGCACGCATTTTCGGGACTCGGTTGAGGCCATCGGGCTGGACTTTGAAACGCCTGCCATCGACCAATCCTTCCGCTCCAGTCAGCCGATCCTCGATGTTGTCGACAAGGTGATGGCCGAAGTGGGTGAGGCGGCGCTGGGCTTGCCTGAGCCGCTGCGGGCGCACCTTGCCCATGAAAAGGCGTGTGAGCATTCCGGGCTTGTCCAACTTATGCCTCCCTTCACGGCGACGCCGGACGATCCCGAAGCCGAAGAGAGCGATGGCGGGGATGAAGAAGGCTGGATGGCGCCTGCCGAACTCAGATGGGCCGCCGCTCTGGCCAAGCAGGTCAAGCATTGGACGAGTGGCGGGATCTTCCTCGACAAGGAAGGGCGCAATGCCGAGCCGGGCGATGTGATGATCCTCTTGCGCAGTCGGAGCGAGCTGGCGCGGCTCATCGTCTCGCGGCTGTATGAGGAAAAGGTGCCGGTCGCGGGGGTTGACCGGCTGCGGCTGGATGCGCCGATTGCCGTGCAGGATCTGATGGCGTGCATTCGCTTTGTCCTCCAGCCGGAGGATGATCTGTCGCTGGCGGCGTTGCTCGTCTCGCCGCTGATTGGTTGGTCGCAGGAGGAGCTGTTCGCCCGCGCGCATGGCCGCAAGGTCGGCCTGTGGCAGCATCTGCGCGCCACGCAGCCGGAGGACGCGCTGTTCGTCCTGCGCGAACTGCTGGCGATGGCCGACCGCACGACGCCTTATGATTTTCTCGAAGCCATCCTCTCCGGCCCCATTGGCGGCCGCGGCAAGATGCTCGCGCGACTGGGGGAAGAAGCGCGTGACCCGATTGAGGAGCTGCTGAACGCGACGCTCCAGTTTGAGGGCACCAATACGCCGTCGCTCCAGCTGTTCCTCGATTGGTTCTGCCGGGGGGAAGTGGACATCAAGCGCGATGCCTCCAAGCGCGTGAATGCGGTGCGGGTGATGACCGTGCACGGATCCAAGGGCTTGCAGGCCCCCATCGTCTTGCTGGCCGATGCGACCGCCGACCCCTCCAAAAAGCCCAAATCTGGTCTCGATTGGGTGGCGGAGGATGATCTGGCGACCCTGCCGTTGTTCCGGCCGAAAAAGGATGAGCTGTTTGGCTCGCTTGCCGCGTCTGCCAAGGCGCAGGACGAGCGCGAAGATCAGGAGCATTGGCGGCTGCTCTACGTCGCGATGACGCGGGCGGAAGAGCATCTTTACATCGGCGGCGCGCTGAAGCCGAGCCAGCAGGAAAAGGGCCCCAGCGAGAAGAGTTGGCACCATAAGGTCGCCGCGGGGATGCTCCGGCTGGACGAAACAGCGCATAGTGAAGACGGCACATTGACGCTGCACCGCAAGGGCAAGCGCAGCAAGGACAGCGGCAAGGATGATGAGTCCGAACGCTGGGCAGACCCCATCCCCGATTGGGCGAAACTTCCGGCACCTGAAGAAGCCCGCCCGCCGCGTCCACTCGCCCCTTCTGCATTGGGTGTTGAGGATGCCGCGTCCAGCCCGCCGCCCGACCCGGCCATGCGCGCGGCCGCAGAAAGGGGTCGCATCCTCCATGCCTTGTTTGAACGGCTCCCTGCCGTCCGCCCGGAGGATCGCGTGGCTGCTGCCCGCCGCTGGCTTTCGGCGCAACTGGTGGACGATGCTGAGGCGCTGATCACGTCGGCGCTGGCGGTGATCGAGCATCCCGATCTCGCGTCTGTCTTTGCCCAAGATGCCCTTGCCGAGGCGCCACTGGCCGGTGTTGTGGAGGGGCAAGTGATTGCGGGTACGGTTGACCGCTTGATCGTCTCGGACGCGCAGGTGACTGTGGTCGATTACAAGACAGGTCGACGCGTGCCGGGCGATGAGGCTGCGGTGCCAAGCTATCACAAGGCGCAGATGGCGGCTTATGCGGCGGTGCTGGAAGGCATCTTCCCCGGCCGGACGGTGCAGGCGGCGTTGCTCTACACCTCTGGGCCAAAGCTCATCACCCTGTCGGCGGAGACGCTGGCGGCGTGGAGGCCGGGCCATATCGCCCCATAGTTTTTCTTCGCAGCCGCGCCGTTGAGATTGACAGGCGCGCTGCCTAGATTAGGTCCCGAACAAAGGAGTTAATTTCCATGGCCACCAAGTCCATCACCGATGCCAGCTTTGCCGACGACGTCCTCAACGCGGACGGCCCCGTCCTTGTCGATTTCTGGGCGGAATGGTGCGGCCCGTGCAAGATGATCGGCCCAAGCCTTGAGGAAATCTCGGATGAACTCGCCGGCAAGGTGACCATCGCCAAGATCAACATCGACGAAAACCCCGACGCGCCCGGCAAATATGGCGTGCGCGGCATTCCGACGATGATCCTCTTCAAAAACGGCGCGCCAGCCGCAACCAAGGTGGGTGCCGCGCCAAAGTCCGCGCTGAAGGGCTGGATTGAATCGGAAATCTAAGCCGGTTTAACGAATACGCGAATTGAAGGGCGGGGCTTCGGCTCCGCCCTTTTTCGTTTCAGCTCCGATAGTCGGCGTTGATGCTGATATAACCGTGCGTCAGGTCACACGTCCAAACGGTCGCGCGGCCATTGCCGAGCCCGATATCGACGCCGATGGTGATGTCGTGGCCCTTCAGGTGCGCGGCGACCGGCGCTTCGTCATAGCCTTCGACCGGAAGTCCCTTTTCGGCGACTTGCGTTGCGCCAAAGCGGATGGCGAGCAGATCGCGCTCGGCGGGTTCACCGGCCTTGCCGACGGCCATGACAACGCGGCCCCAATTAGCGTCTTCGCCCGCAATCGCGGTTTTCACGAGCGGGGAGTTTGCGATGCTGAGCGCGATGCGGTGCGCGCTCTCGTTAGAGATGGCACCGTCGACAGTAATCTCGATAAACTTGGTCGCCCCTTCGCCATCGCGCACGACGAGGTGCGAGAGTTGGCGGCAGAGGTCAGTCAACGCCGCGTGGAACGCATCCGCGCCTGCGGCGTCCATCGATGTGACAGGCGCATTGCCCGCTTTGCCCGTCGCGAAGGCAAGGACGGTGTCCGACGTGGACGTGTCGCTATCGACAGTGATGCAGGAGAAGGTCGCCTTGTTCGCGGCGGACAGCATTGCCTGCAGAACCGAGGCGTCAATCGCGGCATCGGTGAAGATATAGCCGAGCATCGTCGCCATGTCGGGCGCGATCATGCCGGAGCCTTTGATGACACCGACCAGCGTGACGGTGGTGTCGCCAATGACGGCCTTGGTCATCGCGCCTTTGGGGAAGGTGTCGGTTGTGGAAATGGCAGCCGCCACATCGGCCCAGCTGCAGGGCGCTGCCGTGAACGCCGCGTCGAGGCCCGCTTCGGCCTTGTCGATGGGGAGCGGTACGCCGATCACGCCCGTTGCGGAGGCGAAGACGTCTGATGGCGCACAGCCGAGATGCGCGGCGGCTTTGGCGGTGACAGCCTCCACAGCCGCGCGGCCCTTATGCCCGGTGAAGGCATTGGCATTGCCCGCGCTGACGACCAGCCCGCGCGCTTTCCCGGCGGCAAGATGCGCGCGGCACCATTCGACTTCGGGCGACGGGCATTTGCTCTGCGTCGTCACGCCCGCAACAGTCGTGCCGGCATCAAACGTGATGAAGGTCAGGTCGCACCGATCCCACGTCTTATACTGCGCCCGCGCCACACGCGGCGTCACACCGGCAATCTGCGGCAATGCGGGAAAGGGCGACGCGAGGGGGGATATGGCAGTGCTCATGGCGATGCTCCTAGTCGCTCCGTTCATAGTTTTGAAGTGCCTGCCGGTCTATTGACGTGCTCAACGGGTGGACGGCGGCGCTCTCGCTCCCTATATTCCCCCTTGGACTGAATTGATGCGGCTGTTTCTGTACCTCTTGGCCCTGGTGGTCGGCTTTTCTCCTGCGCAAGCGGGGGGCCTTGCTGTGGCAGAGCCGGTGGCCGTTTCCAGCGCCTCGCAAACAGCCTCCTCCTCGGCGCAATCTGTAACAGTCTCCGCCCATGCGGCGATGCTTCCGGTCCAGATGGTCCGGCCGCAGCCTGTTTCGATCCCGACGGCCGCACAGCTGCCTGTCGTCTCCGCTGTTTCCAGCGAACTGACGGACCGGCCGCTCGAATAGCGTTTGGGCGGCGTATCGCTGCCTGCCCCCGTCCGCATCTCTGCGCGCCTCTCGTGCGCGCCCAATAATTCAAGGATTTCCATATGTTCGGCAAGATCGCCAAAGCCGTGTTCGGCTCTTCCAATGACCGTTATGTCCGTTCGCTCCAGAAGATCGTCGACAAGGTCAACGGCTTTGAAGCCACAATGTCGGCGATGACCGACGCGGAGTTGAAGAACCAGACCGTCCTGTTCCGTGAGCGCCTGGAAGCGGGTCAAAGCATGGAAGACATCCTGCCGGAAGCCTTTGCGACCGTCCGGGAAGCCGCAACCCGCACGCTCGGCCAGCGCCATTATGACGTGCAGCTTATTGGCGGCATCACCCTCCATCGCGGTGAAATTGCTGAAATGCGCACGGGTGAAGGCAAGACGCTGGTCGCGACCGCGGCGACCTATCTGAACGCGCTGCCAGGCAAGGGCGTCCACGTCATCACCGTCAATGACTATCTCGCCCGCCGCGATGCGGACTGGATGGGTCAGGTATACCGCTTCCTCGGGCTTTCGGTGGGCGTCATCGTCCCCAATCTGTCGGATCAGGAACGCCGCGACGCCTATGCCGCGGACATCACCTACGGCACGAACAACGAATTCGGCTTCGACTATCTGCGCGACAATATGAAGTATGAGCGGGAGCAGATGGTGCAGCGCCCCTTCAACTACGCCATTGTCGATGAAGTCGACTCAATCCTGATCGACGAAGCGCGCACGCCGCTTATCATTTCCGGCCCGACCGATGATAAGTCCGAACTCTATATGCAGGTCGACAAGATCGTGAAGCTTGTCGAGGAAGGCGATTATGAGAAGGACGAAAAGCAGCGCTCGATCGTCCTGACCGAAGATGGCACGGAGAAGGTTGAACGCCTTCTCGAAGATGCGGGGCTGCTCGAAGGTGCGAACCTATCCGACTATGAAAACACGCAGGTTGTCCATCATTTGAACCAGGCGCTGCGCGCGAACGTGATGTTCAAACGCGACACCGATTACATCGTGAAGGACGGCAAGGTCGTCATCATTGACGAGTTTACCGGCCGCATGATGGACGGACGCCGTTGGTCCGATGGCCTTCATCAAGCTGTCGAGGCCAAGGAAGGCGTCACCATCGAGCCGGAAAACCAGACGCTCGCCTCCATCACCTTCCAAAATTATTTCCGCATGTACCCCAAGCTTGGCGGCATGACGGGGACGGCGGCGACCGAGGCGCAGGAATTCTTCGACATCTACAAAATGAACGTCGTCACCATTCCAACGAACGTGCCCGTGCAGCGCATCGATGATGAGGATGAGTTCTATAAGAACACGCTGGATAAATTTGGCGCCATTGCCAAGCTCATCAAGGAGCGCGCGGAAGCGGGCCAGCCGGTTCTGGTCGGCACCGTCTCCATCGAAAAGTCTGAATTGCTGAGCGAATTCCTCAACAAGGAAGGCGTCGATCACAGCGTCCTCAACGCGCGCTACCATGAACAGGAAGCGCACATCATCGCGCAGGCCGGCCGCTTGGGCGCCGTGACCATCGCCACCAACATGGCCGGTCGCGGGACAGACATTCAGCTGGGCGGCAACCTTGAGTTTCGCACAAATGATGAGCTGTCGGCGATGGAAGCCGGCGCGCAGAAGGACAAGGAAGTCGAACGCATCCGCGCCGAGATCGAGGTCGAGCGCCAGCGCGTGCTGGATGCCGGCGGCCTGTTCGTCATCGGGACCGAGCGGCATGAAAGCCGCCGCATCGACAACCAGCTGCGCGGCCGCTCCGGCCGTCAGGGTGACCCGGGCCGCACCAAATTCTACCTCTGCCTTGATGACGATCTGCTGCGCATCTTTGGCCCGGACACCTTGTTCTCCAAGATGATGAACAACAATCTGGCAGACGGTGAAGCCATCGGCTCACGCTGGCTGTCCAAGGCAATTGAGACCGCGCAGAAGAAAGTCGAAGCCCGCAACTATGACATCCGCAAACAGGTCGTCGAATATGATGACGTGATGAACGACCAGCGCAAAGTCATCTACGAACAGCGCGGCGACATCATGGACGCGGAAACCGTGGACGATGTCACCATCGACATGCGCTATGAGACGATCAACGAGATCGTCGGCGATGCCTGCCCGCCCAACAGCTACCCCGAACAATGGAATGTGGAGGGGTTGAAGACCCGCATCCATGAAATTTTCGGGCTTGAACTGCCGGTGGAAGATTGGGCGAAGGAAGCCGAAATTGAGCCGGAAATGGTCGAAGACCGGGTCCGCGAAGCCGCCGACGCGATGATGTCTGCCAAGCAGGCCGAGCTGGAGCTCGACATGTGGCGTCAGGTGGAAAAGAGCGTGCTGCTCC
>CAJBSR010000254.1 GCA_903958285.1 uncultured Sphingomonadales bacterium | reverse complement strand
GAACTCTGGCGGTTTGAACCCGAAGTCGACATGCAGGTGAACCGCACCGTCTGCTGCGACATGGCCAATCGCGGTGTCGCTGTCGCACGCGGCAAGGTCTATGTCGCTACGCTCGATGCCCAGCTTTACGCGCTCGATGCGAAGACCGGCAAAGTCCTTTGGAAAGCCGATACGGTTGATGACAAGACGCGTGGCGTAAACTCCACCGGCGCGCCGGAAGTGGCGAGCAATGTGGTCGTCATCGGCAACGGCGGTGCGGAATATGACACGCGTGGCTACGTCAGTGCCTTTGACTTGGATAGCGGCAAGCTCGTCTGGCGTTTCCACACCGTCCCCCGTGATCCAGCCCTTGGACCGCAGGACCACCCTGATCTGGAAGCGGCCGTCAAGACTTGGGACCCCAAGAGCCGCTGGGACATTGGCGGCGGTGGAACCCCGTGGGACGCCATCAACTATGACCCTGAAACCGGCAACGTCATCATCGGCACCGGCAATGGTGGCCCATACCATACGATCAAGCGCAGCCCGAAAGGCGGCGATCAGCTCTACCTCGGCAGCCTTGTTGCGCTCGATGCGAAAACAGGCCGGATGAAATGGTACTATCAGCAGACACCCGGAGATAATTGGGATTTCACATCGACCCAGCCGATAATTCTGACACACATGAAGATCGACGGGTCAGACCGTCCTGTCCTCATCCATGCGCCAAAGAATGGCTACCTCTACATATTGGACAGGCGTGACGGTAAACTGCTGCGGGCCAACCCCATCGTGCGGGTCAACTGGGCAGATGGCATTGATGCCAAGACCGGGCGGCCGCATTTGCGCCCTGACCGGGCTGACTATGCGGCATCGCCTAAGATCGTTTTCCCCGGCACGACGGGCGCCCGCAACTGGCATCCCGCGACCTATGACCCGCAGACAGGGCTCTATTACGCCTCGGTCCTCGATATGGGGAACCTCATCTATCAAACGCCCGGCGCCAAGCCGATGCGCAAGAAGATGCTCAATGTGGATGCGGCCCTCGTCTTCACTTCAGTCCTGAAAGACGCGCTACCCGCCATGCCACCACCGGTTCAGGCGGCTGTGAAGTCGCTCCCTGAATGGCCCGAAGTTTTGAAAAACCCCGGCAAAGGCGAACTCCGCGCCATCGATCCGCTGACCGGCAAGACCAAATGGGCGATCCCCGCCGATGGCTGGCAGGACCGCGCGGGCACGCTCACGACTGCGGGAGGCCTTCTGTTCCACGGCAATATCGCAGGGCAGCTGCGCGTGTTCGACAAGGTGACCGGCAAGCTTTTGAAGAGCATCGACACCGGCTCCTCCATCCTTGCAGCGCCAATGACCTACCGGGTCAAAGGCGTGCAATATGTGGCCGTGATGGCGGCTTGGGGCGGTGGCGGCTATGCCTATGTCCCGCCTTATTCCGCCGCCTATCAGCGCGGCAATCAGGGTCGTTTGCTCGTTTTCAAATTGGGGGGCGGCACTGTGGCCCTTCCGCCAGAGCTGCCTAAACTGGAGGTTGCGCCGGAACCTCCGGCTCAAGCCGCAGGCGTGACACCTGCAACGATTGCGCAGGGCCAGCAGCTCTTCTTCGCCAACTGTGTGATGTGCCATTCCAACCAACACCGTTCGATCACGCCCGATCTGCGGCGGATGCAGCCGGGAACGCATCAGGCCTTTAACAAGATCGTATTGGAAGGCCTTCTGGTTCAGAATGGCATGCCGCGATGGGATGATGTTCTGAAACCGCAAGAGGTTGCCGCCATCCATGCATGGCTGATCGACGAACAGCGCAAAACAAGAGCGGACGAATTGGCAAAGCAAAAGCGCGGCATCCCATTGGACGCCCCGAGCCTCGCCATTTTATCGAACTACTGAAAACTATAAGGGAGAGATCACATGACCGACATTGCAGCCCTCGCCGCCCGTCTGGACAAGGTCGAGCATGAACTGGCCATCCAGCAGGACATCCACCAGATCCGCCGCATCCAGTACACCTATGGTTATCTGATCGACAAATCGCAGTATAACGAAGTCGCCGACCTGTTCTCCGATGAAGGCGAAGTCTGGTTCCTCGGCGGCATCTATAAGAAAAAGGCGGGCGTCCGTCGTCTGTATATTGAGCGGTTTCAGACCAACTTCACGCAGGGCCATAATGGCCCGCGCTATGGCTGGCTGCTCGATCATCCCCAGATGCAAATGGTCATCGACGTCGCGCCAGACCGCAGCCATGCCAAGGTGCGCGGCCGCTCCATGATGCAGGCTGGTCTCCATGAAACCGCCGAAGGCGCGCAGCGCGCCTGGTGGGAAGGCGGCATTTACGAAAACGAGTATGTCCGCGAAGACGGCATCTGGAAGATCAAAGCGCTGCGCTACTTCCCCTTCTGGCATGGCAGCTTTGAGGACGGTTGGGCCAAAACACCGATCGATTACATCCCCATGTCGAAGACCTGCTTCCCGGAAGATCCGCTTGGCCCCGATGAGTTGATCTCCCCCGCCCCGCGCCTCTGGCCTGCCACAGACACTATCGAGTTCCATTATCCGCATCCCGTGACCGGTAAGCCCATCGTTGTGGACAACAGCCGCGCCCGGGAGGGGTTTCGTGACTGACCTTCAGACACTCGACCGGGTGGCCGGTGTTGACGCGAAGATGGACTATCTCTTGCCCACATCGACGATCAACCGTCGGTTCTGGGCGCCGGGCAAAGAGTATAACACCGGCGTCTATGAGACCTATGGCGTCCATATCCGCAATGCGCGGTTGGCACCGGAGCCGTTTGCCCTCGACACGCACGGCTTCGCCATTGCCAGTTTCCCGACCGCCATCACTGACTGGGACGCCGCTGCCGCGGGAGATTCGAACTATGCAGCCGAGGTGATCGAGATCGTCAAACAGATGACGGGCGCAGACACTGTTCTGACCATGGCCGGACAGCTCCGGACGTCGGGCGAGACGGGCGAAAAGCTCCAGCCGCCAGCTGCCGAAGCGCATGTCGACTTCACACCGGACTGTGCAGATCGGGTGGCCAATCGCATCTATGAAGGCAAGATGCCGGATGGCCCCGGCTATGACCGCTACATCTGCTTCAGCCTTTGGCGTGCGCTTTCCCCGCCGCCGCAAGATTGGCCGCTGGCGCTCTGCGACTTCCGTTCGGTCCCGGAACAGGAAGGCACGCCCAACACCAAGGTCGATGTCGATGAAATCCCCGAAGGCGACGCGCTGTTCGCCCACATTCCGGGCGAAGATCAGATGGCGGCAGCCAGCATCTTCACCTTTAATCCCGATCATCGCTGGTGGTATTTCCCGAACATGACCGATGATGAGGTCATCTTCATCAAATTCCACGATTCCGACCACGGCCGGGCATGGCGGGCACTCCACACCGCCTTCCACGACACCAGCCGCACTGACGCCAATGAACGCCATTCGATGGAGTTCCGAGGCGTTGCCTATTTCAGCAAGAAAGACGCCTGATGTACTCGACACTCGAAACCCCGCATCTCGAATTCGCGTTCGAGTGTCGGCTCCAGTTTACGCGGGTCTACTCGATCCCCGATATCCATAATGGCGGCTTCCGGTCCGCCGTTCTCGTCGATCAGGGAACGTTTGAGGGGCCGCGTCTCAGGGGCAAAGCGGTCCCCAATTCGGGCGGCGATTATGCCCATTTCCGGGATGACGACACGGCGGTTTTCGATGCCCGCTATCTGCTGGAAGTGGATGACGGCACCATCATCTATATGCAGAACAAGGGATACCTCTGGGGCCGCAAACCGGACGCGATGCAGCGCCTCCGCGCCTGGGCATTTGAAAACGGCCCGCCGGTTGCCCATGAAGACTATTATCTACGGGCCCAGCCGACCTTTGAAACGCCCAAGGGCAAGCATGACTGGATGACGCGGCACGTTTTCATCGGTGTCGGCGAACGTCGCCCCGACGGCAATTTCGTCCGATATTTCGCGCTGACCTAAGCGGCGGGCAGCTCTGGCGGAAGCAGGGCACATTCCGTCTGCACGATTTTGCCGGCCTTGGTTGTGTAAAAGATGAACTGGCGCATTTCGAGGATCTGGCCAGCCTCCATGGGGTGCAACGCCCCGGCGCCATTGGCCTCAAGCACATCCTGCGTCAGGTCGCGCGTCGCCTCAATACGGACGATAGCGTCCACAGCGGTGAGCGTGTCACTGGCAGCAAAATTGAGAACGCTCACGCTCTCTTTCACATAGCTGTGCAGGAAGCTGTAAAACCGCGTCAGGTCTTCGCGATTCCGAATGGAGACGCCGAAGAAATCCATCTTCATCGGCTCGGCATAGAAATCGGCGACGCCGTCATAATCCTTGCTGTTGAAACAGGCGAGATACCGCTCGTAAGCATCCCGGTTCATTGGGCAGCACCCCGAAGGAAGTCCACATTCTCTTCAATCATCTGCCGCACAGATCGTGCCGGTCGTCCCGTCAGCTTTTCAACATCGCCGGAACAAATCTCCAGAAAGCCCTCGCGGATCGCCTGTCCGAACGTCACCATGTCGTCGCTGTTCCAAGGGAGACCGCCCACCGTCTGATCATCCACCGGGCGACGCGGGATGCCCATGGCATCGAACATCGCATATTGCTGTTCATCATCGACCGACACGTAGGTGATCGACTTGCCCGTCACCTCTGACAAGATGGCCGTCACCTCTTCAAACGTCTGCAATTCAGGCCCGGTGATGTTGTAGGTTTGGCCCTCATGGCCCTCGCTCGTCATGACAGCGACGGCAGCAGCGACACAGTCATCGCGCCACACCATCGCCTCAAGGCCTGCACCTGCATTGCTGATCCACTGGCCGGACTGCATCACCCCGGGGCCTGCCATCAGGATCATCGCATCGGCGTAATGGGCATCGCGCAGCATCGTCCAAGCCATTCCAGACCCACGGATGAGTTGCTCCGTCTCGATATGGTCATGCCGGACCTCAGCGGGATTGGCCGGATCATCAATGCCGATAAAGCTGGTATAGGCGATGTGCTTCACACCCGCTTTTGCCGCCGCGTCAATCGCCGCCTTGTGCTGAACAACGCGTGCGCCGACGCGAGTGCCGGAGATGAGCAGCATCTTATCAGCACCCATCACGGCCGCCTGCAGCGTCTCCGGCTTATCGAAATCGCCATAACGGACTTCGCATCCTTGCGCGACGCGATCTGTCAGCTTGTCCGGCGTGCGCGTGATCAGGATTAAGTCCTGTGCTCGCCCCTTGGCAATCAGCGCGTCTGTAAAGGCGCGGCCATAATTGCCCGAG
>CAJBSR010000253.1 GCA_903958285.1 uncultured Sphingomonadales bacterium | reverse complement strand
ATCGACACGGGAAAACCCAAGACTGCGGACATCCGCTTCTGCCTTGCCCTTTGTGGACAGGTAGAAATTGCGCGACCCGGCATCCGCACCGACCGACGTCACGAGCAGCACCTGCCGTGCGCCAGCCGCCCGGCACGCCGATGCAAATGCCACGACCACTGCATGGTCCAACGCGGCGAAGGCATCCTGGCTTCCAGCCGCCTTGATTGTCGTGCCTAGGCAGCAGACAGCCACATCGCATTTGCGATCAGCAATGTGCGCGGGCCATTCAGATGCGGGCGAGACAATCTGGTCCTGCTTGCTGTCGAGACCAGATAGTGCGCGGCGAGAGACAGTTGTGACATTAGTGACGTCGCTTCGGGCGAGCAGGCGTTCCAGAACGCTCCCGCCAATTAAGCCGGTCGCCCCTGCCAAAATGATGCGCATTTGCCTCTCCCCGCCTTTAAAAACTGTCAGGCAAGTCGACTGGCCCGATCAACTCCCTATATCTTGTAATCGCATATCGGTCTGTCATGCCGGCGATAAAATCGCAGATATGCCGATCCAAATCAGGTTGCACCGTCGGCGCTTCGGCGCGCCATTCTTCAGGCAGAAGCTGGCCGTCTGCGTGATAGGCTTCAAACAAACCCGTCACGATTCTACCGCACGTGCTGGCGATCTCGAGCTGATAGGGATGATGATAGAGATTGGCGTACATGAAACGCTTCAGGTCGGCTTCAGCCGTCGCCATCTCTGGCGAGAAACCCACCAGTGCATGATCCGCGCGCCGGACATCCTCCACTGATGAAACGCCCGCCGCCGAGATCCGACGTTGCGATTCTGTAATGACATCATTGACCATCGCACCAATCTGACCGCGCACAAGCTCGGCCGCCAACAAGCGCTGATCCGCCTCCGGGAAACGCGATTTAACCGATGCCCACCCGTCCGCCACAAGCGGCGCCTGCACCACCTGATCAAAGTCCAGCAGACCGGCGCGTAGCCCGTCATCAATGTCATGATTGTCATAGGCAATATCGTCAGCGATGGCGGCGACCTGCGCTTCCAGCGACGCGCGTTGCGTCAGCCCTAACGGAAACTCCCCATCAACTTCACGCATGGCCCAGCCGGGTTCAAAAACCGGACCATTGTGTTTGGCCAGACCCTCAAGCGTTTCCCATGTCAGGTTGAGGCCCGGCCAACCGGGATAGGCCCGCTCAAGGCGCGACAATATCCGAAGTGCGTGGCCGTTATGGTCAAAGCCGCCGGATCCGACCATCGCCTGTTCCAGCCCGCGCTCACCTGCATGGCCAAAGGGTGGATGGCCCAAATCATGGGAGAGACAGAGCGCCTCGGTCAAATCCTCATCCAGTCCCAGCGCACGGGCAATGGTGCGACCAATTTGGGCCACCTCAATGCTGTGCGTCAGACGGACCCGAAAATGGTCTCCATCCGGCGCGACAAAGACCTGCGTCTTGTGCCGCAAACGTCGAAACGAGATGGAATGAATGATCCGGTCTCGGTCGCGTTGGAACGCGCTGCGCGGGCCCCGAATGCTTCCGACAGGCTCAGAGTGAAATCGGCCGCGGCTTTGGTCCGGGTCGCAGGCAAAAACAGCGCGCGCCGTCATTTGCCGCCGATTCTGGAAATCTCCTGCCCCGCATCCGAAGAGAAGGTCGTCGCCTGCACCCCTTCCTTTGCCAAGCTGCTGACGAGTTCACGTGCATCGCCCACCGATTTGAGTGGACCGACCAACAAGCGGTTGGTCTGGCGGAAGGGAACAGTCCAAGCACTCTGCTTGGCAAGGCTCTTGCTCGCCTGTGTCTTCAAACGACGCCAGGTTCCAGGCAAACCGGCCTCGTTATTGCCGGTCGCGATCTGAACCCAGACGCGCGCAGGGTTGCGGCGGGCCTTAGCCTCTTCTTCAGCAATGCGTTTTTCCTCTGCCAGCTTTTCCGCCTTCAGCTTGGCATCAGCCGCGGCCTTCTTTTGCGCCGCAATACGGGCCGCGCGCAGCTGCGCCTCATTCGGAAGGGCTGCCGCCGCACTTTCCTGCTCCAATTCGAGCGTCTTGACGATGTCAGCCAAGGTCAATGCAGGGCGCGGCGCAGCGATAGGCGCAGGGGCAGGTGCCGCAATCTCAGGCGTTGAGGCTGCGGGCGCTTGAGAGGACGATGGTGAACTCAAAGCGGGCACGGGCGTACCGATAACTGCGGCCAATTGCTGCTGCTGCGCGTCAGAACGCGGTAGATCCACCGCTGTCACCGCCGGAGGCGGAGGACTGGCCGGGGTTGGTGTTGCGATCACTTGGCTGGACGCGATGCTAGCCGGGCTCGACGCCGGCAGCGGCGCAGGTGACGGCGGCGTTGATGGCGGCGTCTTTACCTCAGATGGAACGAGGACCTCCGTGGGACGGACGACCTGTGTGGCAAGCGATGGAACGGGCGCGGCCATGGTCGTTGCGGGTGGAGGTGTCACTGGCCGGGGGGAAGCCGCTGGGACTTCGAACAACGGTGCGGGTGGCGTCTTTGAAGATGGGGCCGTCAAAATCGGATCATTGGTTCTCGACACGATTGCGACCGCTTGCTGCCCGGAAGCCGGTCGCATCGAAATAGCATCCGGCAAGGGGAGGCTCGACGCCCCCTTGATCACGACCAGCTTTTCTCCGGGTGCCGGCATGACCGCTGCAACACGTGCAGCAACAGCAGGGGGCGGTGCAGTCGCGATTGTTGTTCTGGCCTCTTGGACCCTTTCACTCGCCTGCCGCCCTCTGGCCGCAAGTTTCGCCAGCCGCTCCTCTTCGCGGGCCTTACGCCGCGCTTCCTTTGGATTGACAGGCGATGTTGCAACGACGGCGACTCGTTCTGGTTGTGGCGCAGCCAGACGCGCGGCCACAGAAGAGTCGACAGGACGGAATGTGTCCGCCTCCGTCGCCTGCGCAAACCCTGTGCCGCTCGCGGGCAATGTTCCAAAATGGACGGCGCGGGCACGCGCCGCTGGCCCGAGATCGGCAAGCCGCTGCATAAAGCTGACCATGGAAGCCGATGTTCCAGCAGGCGCAACCATGCGCACGATCTTTTCGGCGCCGGGGACATCGCCGTTCATCGCAAGAATGAAGGCCCGGGCACGCCAAGCGGCCTGATCATTCATCCGGATCAGCGGATCAAGCCGCGCCAGTGCGGCATCCTTATCTCCAGAGATGCCAAGCGAGAGCGCAAAACGCCGCGTCAACTCATCAGACGGGCTGGCTTTGAACGCTGCGAGGTAATCTTTCTGCGCCTTTCGCGCGTCCCCCGTCAGATCAAAGGCAAGGCCCCTATCCTCGACGATGCCCGCTTCGGTCATTCCAAGCGCGGTCGCTTCCTCAAAGGCCCGCAGCGCCTCGCGAGGCTTCTCCATCATCGTGAGAGCACTGCCCAGACCCGCCTTGGCACGCGCATTACTTGGCGATAGCTCTTCGGCGCGCGCAAAAAAGCCGAAGGCTGCGTTGGGATCACCGACCGCAAGTGCGCCGGATCCCGCCTCCAACAAGGCGTCAACATTATAAGGGTCGCGCGCGAGCGCTTTGAGATTGTCAGACAGGGTTTGCGCTGAACCCGCCGGAGGGAGTCCGCTGGTCGACGGGGTCATGGTCTGCGCCGCCAACGGGAAAGCCAGACCGATTGCGAGCGCAATGACACCGGCGCGCGCCAAGAAACGGGAATGCGTCATGCCACTATATCTAAGCCGACTGCGGGTTGAGACAAGGGCAAAGCGACGGAAAGGCCGGACGACAGCGTCACCCCATCGGGGCAACGCCACGGCCCGACCTGTCCAGCCTTACTGATTGTTCTGGCGATTGAGGAACCGCGGGATATCGAGCGGATCAGACGCGTCCGTTTCGTCCGCCTTCGCAGCGCCGCGTGCGATGTTCGACATCCGCTCAAAGAGCGTCCCGCCGAGCGGTGCAATCTTCGGTGCTGGACGCTCTGGTTCAGCTGCAGGCGCTTCATCATCTGAGGAAGACAGCCATCCGCGACGAAGGGCATGGCCCGACGGCGCCTCAGCAGCAGGCGGCAACGGATTGGATGCGACCGGTTCCGCGAACATTTCTTCACCACCAAGGACAAGTTCGTCACTCGCGGCTTCGGCCGTCGGCGGGGTCAACGTGACAGGCGCTTCCACTTCGGGTTCGACAGCCGTCTCTTCCGTCGCGGCGTCTTCGGTCACGTCGTTGAGTTCCAGCGGCGCTTCTTCAGCAACTGCGGCCTCTTCTGCAACCGGTTCTGGAGCCGCGATGGGCGCCGGAGCTGCGACAGGCTCAGCCTTCGTCTCTTCAGCCTTACGGGCTGGCGGGAAGGAAAAGACCTGTGCCGGACGCGGCTCGCTCGCAGCATCGGCTTCGATACCCGTGGCGACAACCGACACGCGGATTTTGCCTTCCAGATCAGGATTAAAGGCAGAGCCCCAGATGATGTTGGCGTCGGGATCAACGAGTTCCTTGATGTGCGACGCAGCTTCATCGACTTCCATCAGGCGCATGTCTTCGCCGCCGGTGATGGAAACGATGACGCCCTTGGCGCCCTTCATCGACACGCCATCCAGCAGCGGGTTGGCGATGGCCTTTTCGGCGGCTTCGAT
>CAJBSR010000252.1 GCA_903958285.1 uncultured Sphingomonadales bacterium | reverse complement strand
TCGCGGCTCTTGCGGATCTGCTGGCGCAGGAAGCTGAACGTCACGTTCCGCTCTTCTTCAGCGAGATGGACAACGACATCGTCCCCGTCCCGCGCGCATGGCCACAAGCCTACAACACCCTTTGCCGTCAACCATTTCTCCGCGATGATCTGGTCGAGCATTTTATTGGCATCTGCGAACAGACTGCGCGCGCTTTCGCCGACAATCTCATCGTCGAGAATGGCGGGATAGTTACCGTGCAATTCCCACGCGCGGAAGAAGGGGGTCCAGTCGATCACGCTGCGCAGATCGGTCAGATCCCAATCTTCAAAAACATGCAGGCCCGGCTGCTCCGGCGGCGGCGGCTTATGGCTCATGTCGGCCACAAAGGCGTTGGCGCGGGCATCCTCCAGGCTCAGGAGGATGCTTGCTTCTTTGCCAGCCCGCACATCACGGACGTGCTGATAGTCGGCTGCCGTCGTGTCGACAAAGCCATCGCGCTGCGTATCAGACAAGAGCTGCGACGCAACGCCCACTGCGCGGCTGGCGTCGAGCACATGGATCACCGGTCCGTCATAGGCAGGGTCGATCCGGAGCGCGGTATGGACCTTGGACGTCGTGGCACCGCCGATTAGAAGCGGAATGGTGAAACCAGCGCGCTGCATTTCCTCCGCCATCGTGACCATTTCGTCGAGCGACGGGGTGATCAGGCCGGACAAGCCGATGATATCCGCGTCATTGTCCTTCGCGGCCTGCAGGATCGTGGTCCAGGGGACCATGACGCCCAAGTCGATCACCTCATAGCCGTTGCATTGCAGGACCACGCCGACGATGTTCTTGCCGATATCGTGAACGTCTCCCTTCACGGTCGCCATGATGATCCGCCCCTTGGCCTTCGCACCTTCTTCTTTCGCGGCTTCGATATAGGGGATGAGGTGGGCGACGGCCTTCTTCATCACGCGCGCCGATTTCACGACCTGCGGCAGGAACATCTTGCCGGAACCGAACAGGTCCCCAACGACATTCATGCCGTCCATCAGCGGGCCTTCAATCACCTCGATCGGACGCGGAGCGACAAGGCGCGCTTCTTCGGTATCCTCAACGATGAAGGCGTCGATACCCTTCACCAGCGCGTGCTCCAGCCGCTTGACGACCGGCCAGCTGCGCCATTCCTCCGCCTGCTTTTCGGCTTCAGGTGATGTGCCGCGGAATTTGTCGGCCAATGTTACCAAACGGTCGGTCGCATCCGGGCGGCGATTGAGAACCACGTCCTCGCAAAGTTCACGCAGTTCCGGGTCGATGGTGTCATAAACATCCAGCTGCCCCGCATTGACGATGCCCATGTCCATGCCCGCCGGAATGGCGTGGAACAGGAAGACGGAGTGCATCGCCCGGCGGACCGGCTCATTTCCGCGGAAGCTGAACGACAGGTTGGACAGGCCACCCGAAATATGGACATGCGGGCAGCGGGCTTTGATCTCGCGCGCGGCTTCGATGAAGTCCACGCCGTAGTTGTTGTGTTCTTCAATCCCGGTCGCGACCGCGAAGACGTTGGGGTCGAAGATGATGTCTTCCGGCGGAAAACCGATGCTCAGAAGGAGATCATAAGCGCGCGCGCAAATCTCAACCTTGCGGTCCTTGGTGTCCGCCTGACCCTTTTCATCGAACGCCATCACGACCACGGCAGCACCGTAATTCATGCACTTACGCGCATGATCTAAGAAGGCTTCTTCGCCTTCCTTCATGCTGATCGAATTGACGATTGGCTTGCCGGAGACGCATTTCAGGCCCGCTTCGATGACATCCCATTTGGAGCTGTCGATCATCACTGGCACGCGGGCGATATCGGGTTCCGCCGCGATGAGCTTGAGATAGGTGGTCATCGCCTCAATGGCGTCGAGCAGGCCTTCATCCATGTTGACGTCGATGATCTGCGCACCGTTTTCAACCTGCTGGCGCGCGACTTCCACGGCCTTGGTATAGTCCCCCGCCAGGATCAGCTTTTTGAAAGCCGCCGAGCCGGTTACATTGGTGCGTTCGCCCACATTGACGAAGATGGCAGTCTGGGTGGTTGTCACGTTTCTAATCCCAAAATCCGTTTGTGCTGAGCTTGTCGAAGCACTGTTCTTTCTGTTCACCGTTTGCGCCGGAAGAAGGACGGTCCTTCGACAGGCTCAGGACAAGCGGTGAGGCGCAATCCCAATCAGGCCGCGATGGTCATCGGTTCAAGCCCGGCGAGCCGTGTCTTGACGTCAGGCACGGGAATGACGCGCGGGGCGAGGCCATCGATAGCCTTCGCCATGGCGGCGATATGGGCGGGGCTCGAGCCACAGCATCCGCCCAGAATATTCACCTGCCCTGCCGCTGCCCATTCGCCGACCAAGGCGGCTGTTTCAGCAGGCAGCTCGTCATATTCGCCAAGTTCATTGGGCAGCCCCGCATTGGGGTAGACCATGATCAGCGTCTCAGCGATGCCCGACAGCAGCTTGACGTGCGGGCGCAGTTGCTCTGCCCCAAAGGAGCAGTTGAGTCCTATGGTCACCGGTCGCGCATGCTTGACCGCATACCAGAACGCCTCAACCGTATGGCCGGAGAGGTTGCGGCCCGAGAGATCGGTCAATGTCATCGAGATCATGATCGGGATGTCGCGACCTAGATCTGCTTGCGCCTCCAACACCGACATGATCGCCGCCTTGGCATTGAGCGTGTCGAACACCGTTTCGATCAGAATGAAGTCCACTCCGCCTTCGACGAGCGCATCGACCTGATCTCGGTAGACATCTTTCAGATAGTCAAAGTCGATTTCGCGATAGCCCGGATCGTTCACATCAGGCGACAGCGACAGCGTCTTATTCGTCGGGCCAATGGCACCAGCCACAAAGCGGGGACGGCCATCCTTGGCGGCATATTCGTCCGCGACCTTCCGGTTGAGCTGCGCATTGGCGAGGTTGAGATCGCGCACCAGATGCTCCGCGCCATAATCCGCCTGACTGATGCGGGTAGAGCTGAACGTGTTGGTGGAGATGATATCCGACCCGGCCTCGAAATAGGCGCGCGCGATGCTTTCCACGACGTCAGGCCGCGTGAGCGCGAGGATGTCGTTATTGCCCTTCTGGTCATGCGTCAGGCCAAGATCCCCCGCATAGTCGGCTTCCGCCAGCTTGAAGTTCTGGATCTGGGTGCCCCAGGCGCCGTCGGTCAACAGGATGCGCTTCGACGCTTCGGCGATCAGACGTTCACGGGCAGACATTATCGGGCTCCTTGCGCGCGCAGGCCCAGCAGATGGCAAATCGCAAAGCTGAGTTCGGCGCGGTTCAATGTGTAAAAGTGGAAATTGCGGACCCCGCCTGCATAAAGCCTGCGGCACATTTCAGCGGAAATGGTCGCGGCAATCAGCTGGCGGGAGGCGGGATGATCGTCCAACCCCTCAAACAGCCGGTCCATCCAGTCGGGGATCGTCGCCCCGCAAGCTTGTGCGAACTTACGGGCCTGACTGACGTTCGATACAGGGAGGATGCCCGGCACGATTTCCGCGCTGATCCCAGCAGCGGCGGCCGCATCGCAGAAGCGGAAGAAGACTTCCGGCGAAAAGAAGAACTGCGAAATCGCACGCGTCGCCCCGGCGTCGAGCTTGCGCTTCAGATTGTCGATGTCTGCTGCCGGTGACAGCGCCTCGGGATGCATCTCCGGATAGGCAGCAACCGAAATCTCGAACGGAGCTACATCCTTGAGCCCGGCGACGAGATCTGCCGCCGAAGCATAACCATGTGGATGCGGTTCAAACTTCTGGCCAATCTCCGGCGGATCGCCACGCAGGGCCACGATGTGGCGCACACCCGCTTCCCAATAATTGCGGGCAACTTCGGCAATCTCTTCCTTGCTCGCCGCAACGCAGGTCAGATGTGCGGCGGCAGGAACATTGGAGTCCTTAGCAATGCGGGCGACGGTTCCGTGCGTGCGTTCCCGCGTGGAGCCCCCGGCACCGTAGGTGACAGAGACGAACCTTGGGTTGAACGGCTCCAGCGTCTGAAACGTCTCCCAAAGCTGTTCTTCCATCCGTTCCGTCTTGGGCGGGAAGAATTCAAACGACACCTGCGCGTCACCTGCAAGGTCGGCGAACAAGGGCGTGTCGAGCGCGCGGCGCGCTTCCTGCAAACTGGCGAGCGACATGGTCATGCCGAGACCACCCGCAAGCCGCTGCCCGCCGTCTTCCGACCAAGCCACAGTTTGACGGTCAGCTCATTGCCCGGAAGTTCCCGAACCGCCTCCAGCGTCAAACCCGAGGCTGCATACCACTGCGCCATCTGCTCATCGGAAAAGCCAAGACGGGCATGGGCATCCTGCGTGCGCAACTCTTCATGACTATGTGGAGCAAAGTCGACAATCAGCAGGCGTCCACCCGGCTTCACCAGCCGCGCCACTTCCGCAAGCGCGGGCTCCGGTGCTGGCAGATAATGGAGCACCTGATGAAGTACGACGGTATCGCCAGCGCCATCGTCCAGTGGCAGCGCCAATATGTCCCCCTGCCGCAACTCCCACCCCTGAGAGACAGTCGCCGTCAATTTGCCGCGCGCGACGCGCAACATTTCCGGGCTCCGATCGATGCCAATCGCATGGTCGGCATTTGCGGACAGAAGTTCGATGATCCGACCAGTGCCGGTACCGATGTCCACCAGCGTCCCCAGCGAGTCCGCACCGAGCAGGTTGCGCATGGCGCCTTCAACTTCGCTTTCCGCGACATGGAGCGACCTCAGCGAATCCCAAAGGTCGGCATGCGCGGCGAAATAACGCTCGGCAGCTGCGGCCCGGTCGGCACGGACAGCGGCCAAACGGGCTGAATCCGCAACATGCCAGTGATCTTCCCCAAGCGACTCCAGCCAGACATCAATGGCATCAAAAAGCGGACTTGTGATTGCTGCTGGGCCGGGGCCGATAAAAACCCAACTGCCTTCCTTTCGCCGCTCGGCAACGCCCGCGTCGCATAAGATTTTGATATGGCGGGAAACCCGGGGCTGGCTTTGCGCCAGAACCTGAGCAAGCTCTCCCACAGAAAGTTCCATCGTCCGCAGCAGTTGAACGATGCGGAGCCGAGTCGGGTCTGCGAGAGCACGGAAGATATCGAGCATTTTGGTCATGATATAAAGACATAAAGAATTCTTTATATTACGTCAAGTGCGGCCAATTGCGCGATATTCTCAAACCATGTCAGGCCGCGTCCACATCAGCAAGAAAGCGATTGCCAAGCCGAAATGGAGCCATTACGCCATGGATGCCGGTCAGAATGGGTGTAGCGCCCTGATGCCGGAAACTGTTTTTCCGTCCTATTGGGAGGGGTTACCCATGAAAAAGTCGATCGTTCTTTCGTTTGTTCTCGCGGCCTCGATGGGCCTTGCCGCTTG
This sequence comes from uncultured Sphingomonadales bacterium, assembly GCA_903958285.1. Lineage (GTDB taxonomy): Bacteria > Pseudomonadota > Alphaproteobacteria > Sphingomonadales > Sphingomonadaceae > Aquisediminimonas. The sequence continues at coordinate 464 of CAJBSR010000252.1, read as the reverse complement.
CGGTGAAAAGGCTGCTGACGAAGCCGCCAACGCAGAAGCCTTGGCTGACAACACCATGGAAGCTGTTTCCAACGAAGCCATGGGCGCTGTTGGCGATGCTGCCAATGCGGCCGGTTCGGCTGCCGAAGCTGCGACCAACGCTGCCGATGCTGCCTCGTCCGCTGCTGACGCGGCTAAGGCCGCTGCTGGCGCTGCTGCAGACGCTGCTGCCAACAAGATGTAATTTGGCCTTCGGGCTTGAGCATGTCTCGAAAGGGCTGCATCCCCAAAGGGTGCAGCCCTTTTTCGTATCTGGAGAATTGATCAGATGATGCCTGCCCGATCCCACGTCGCTTGGCTTGCCCCCCTCCTTCTGCTCGCCAGTTGCGGCGGCGGCGAGGAACCGGCCCCCGGCGGCGTGACGCAAAGCGAGAAGCAGGCGCTCGACGATGCAGCAGAGATGCTGGACAAGGCCAACAACGCCG
>CAJBSR010000251.1 GCA_903958285.1 uncultured Sphingomonadales bacterium | reverse complement strand
CCTTAGGGAGTTCCGCTTCACCCAGCATTCCATCGCCGCGCATACCCGCAATGGGCCAACCTTTCCAAAATGCATTGGCCGCCGCGTAGTTATCGCGCGGCATTATAGGCCAAGGGTTTGGCCAGTTAAGGTGCGCTGTGCCTTGGCTTGAAGGCAGCATCAAATAGCGAACCGGTGTTAAATATTCAGGTTCAGACACCTGCATCAACCCATCCGGCAGCTTCTTCGCCGTCTTGGGGTCCTCGCCCTCCGCATCACCCCATTGCGCGACATAATTGTCCTGCACCCGGTTGACGCTCACCCCGTCATACCAGCGGGCTGAGACGAGCTTGCGGATATTGCCCACCCAGCCTTGCGAGAAAGGCGACGGCATCAACTGAATGATCACGCGGCGCCCCCTGCCCTTCGCATCCGGCGCAAGCTCCATCACCATCAGGTCGGACGGGGCAATCCGCACCCAATCCGCAACTGGCGCCGCCGCCACAATTTCCGACGGCGCAAGCGCCGGCTTTTCGGCAGCAGGAGCCGCTGCCAGCAAAGGCAGCGCAGCGAGGGCAAGAGTCAGTCTTTTCATAGGGACGTAAGATTGCACAGCATCCGCCCTTGCGAAACCCCTCCACCCGCGATAGGGCGCGCATCTTCCAGTGCATGCGGAGCGGTGGCCGAGTGGTCGAAGGCGCTCGCCTGGAAAGTGAGTATACGTCAAAAGCGTATCGAGGGTTCGAATCCCTCCCGCTCCGCCATCCAGTCTTCCTATGTAGAGAGCTGACCCGCTAAAGGCTGGAAAACCGCGCAGTTCTGCGCGGTCTCGCTTTGCATTGCGTAGTCCAGAGAACGCAATACTCTTCCCAACTCCCACAATTTCTCCCGATTTCTCCCGGGTCACTGTTCGTAGTACGCTTTCACATGTTGGTGGGAAAGTAGTGGGTAAAGGAGCAGATTCGTGGCCAAAAGCGGCAGTGACGGCTCCGCTAATACCCGCAAGCTTGGCGCAGTGCCGGGCACCTTCCCATCGAAAGTGCGATGGGAAGACTTGTGGGAGGCGGATCTCGATCTCGAACGGCTTCGAGCGAAACGAGCCCACTTCGAGCACCTTCGGAGTCTTGCCGAAGATGACCGCCATGCAGGGGAGGCGCCGCGGGTCGATGCGCAGGCTTTGGCTGCGCTCGTCGCAGCCTTAAATCTCGCCCAGGAGCCCGCGCGGCGTCTCTTGAGCGACGCCGCGTTCATCGCGGAATGGTACATCTCGCCCGAGCTTCAGGAGCGTATTGCGATCGGGCGGAAACACGAAATCAAGGCGCTGTACTCCATCGCCGCAACAGCCCGGACGCTAAGCGAGAAGCTCGCTCCGTTCACGGTGACCATTGAAGAGATGTTTGCGGATATGCCCGACACATTTCCTGGCCCCGCTGAAGGGGACGTCGTCAAGCTCAGCCTTGATCTGGCCAAATTTGCGCGATCGGCGCAGGGATTGGTGGCTGTGCTGGAACCGTCGAAACGCCGGCCCGATGACCGGCGTAACACGGCGATTGTTCTGGCCTGTCAGGCGGTTCAGGAAGCCACTGGTGAAATCGT
>CAJBSR010000250.1 GCA_903958285.1 uncultured Sphingomonadales bacterium | reverse complement strand
GAGAGGGGCCACTGCTCCCCATCCTGCACGATGTGCAGGCGGAGTTCGGCCATGTCAGCGAGGACGCCATTCGTACCATTGCGTCGGACCTGAACCTGACCCGTGCGGAAGTGCATGGTGTGGTCAGTTTCTACCACGACTACCGGTCCACGCCGGAGCCACGCCCGGTTATCAAACTGTGTCGGGCAGAAGCCTGTCAGGCGCGCGGTGTCGAGGCTTTGGTGACGGCCATGACGCCAAACCCCGCCGTCAAAGTCGAAACTGTCTATTGCCTTGGCCTTTGCTCCGTCGGCCCTGCCGCGATGGTCGGAACAGATGTTTACGCTAGGCTTGACACCGCAAAGCTGGAAGCGCTGGTTAAATCCCTATGAAGGTTCGTATTTCCGATGACGCGCTGGCCATCGCTTGCGGCGCAGATGCCGTAGCCAAGGCCTTCATAGATGCCGGGTCAGAGGTGGAGCGCGTCTCTTCTTGGGGTATGCACTGGCTGGAGCCGCTGGTTGAAATCAACGGCATCGGCTTTGGTCCGGTGACACCTGCGGACGTATCCGACATTCTCGCAGGCGGCGGCGATGCACTTTGCATCGGCCCAATTGCGGCACACCCCTTCATTGCCCGACAGCAGCGCCTGACCTTTGCGCGCGCTGGAAAGACGCGGCCGTTGAGCCTCGACGACTATTATGCGACCGGCGGCTGGCAAGGCCTCGCCAAGGCGCGTGAAATTGGCCCCTCAGCCACAATCGAAGCGCTTATCACCTCCGGCCTTCGCGGACGCGGCGGTGCTGGTTTTCCAGCGGGCATCAAGTGGCGCACGGTCGCTGGTGCTCAGGCCGACCAGAAGTACATCGTCTGCAATGCCGATGAGGGCGACAGTGGCACCTTTGCGGACCGCATGGTCATGGAGGGTGACCCCTATGTGCTGATCGAAGGCATGGCCATTGCGGGCCACGCCGTCGGCGCGTCCAAGGGCTATGTCTATATCCGATCGGAATATCCGCACGCCATCGCCAAGATGGAAGCGGCCGTCAAAGCCTGCGCGCATCTCATTGCGCCGTTTGACGTTGAAATTCGCGTTGGCGCAGGTGCCTATGTGTGCGGCGAGGAAACCTCGCTCCTCAACTCGCTGGAAGGAAAGCGCGGCGAAGTGCGCGCGAAACCGCCCCTCCCCGCTTTGGAAGGCCTTTTCGGCAAGCCAACCGTCGTCAACAATGTCCTGACGCTCGCGACCGTTCCATGGGTGATGGCCAATGGCGCAGAGGCTTATGCTGCCTATGGCATGGGCCGATCCCGCGGGACGATGCCGATCCAAATAGCGGGCAATGTGAAATATGGAGGGCTGTTTGAAACGGCCTTTGGCATCACGCTTGGCGAACTGGTGAATGACATTGGTGGTGGCTCGGGAAGCGGCCGCCCGGTGCGCTGCGTGCAGGTAGGCGGGCCGTTGGGCGCCTATCATCCGCCCAGCCAGTTCGACACACCGTTCGACTATGAGGCCTTTACCGGCGTTGATGGATTGATCGGCCATGGTGGCCTTGTAGTGTTCGACGAAACCGTCGACATGGCGAGCCAAGCCCGGTTTGCAATGGAATTCTGTGCAGCCGAAAGCTGCGGCAAATGCACGCCATGTCGGCTCGGCTCCACGCGCGGCACCGAAACGCTCGACCGTGTTCTCGCCGGGGAAAATGTGGACGCAAACCTCGCCCTCATCGAAGACCTGTGTGACACGATGAAGTTCGGCTCGCTCTGCGCGCTCGGCGGCTTCACCCCTTATCCGGTGATGTCGGCAATCACTCACTTCCGCGAAGATTTTGTGGTAAGGAACAAGGCATGACCTATCAACCGCAGACCGATTTCGGGACCCCGGCCTCACGGTCGGAAGATCAGGTAACCCTGACGATCGACGGCCGCGAGACGACTGTGCCTGCCGGTACGTCGGTGATGCGCGCTGCATCTGAACAGGGCACGGCCATCCCCAAGCTTTGCGCGACGGACAGCCTCGCCTCCTTCGGCTCCTGCCGTTTGTGCCTTGTCGAAATTGAAGGCCGACGCGGAACGCCTGCCAGCTGCACGACACCGGTGGAACCCGGCATGGTGGTCCACACCCAGACACCGCACCTCGCCAAGCTGCGCAAGGGCGTGATGGAGCTTTACATCTCCGATCACCCGCTTGATTGCCTGACCTGCGCCGCCAATGGCGATTGTGAACTTCAGGATCAAGCCGGCAATGTCGGCTTGCGCGACGTGCGTTATGCCGCAGACGCGACCCACCTTGGCCAGACCAAGGACCATTCGAACCCCTATTTCGACTTTGACCCCTCCAAGTGCATCGCCTGTTCGCGCTGCGTGCGCGCGTGTGACGAAGTGCAAGGGACATTGGCCCTGACCGTCCAAGGTCGCGGTTTTGACTCGAAGATTTCAGCGGGCCTTTCGTCCGACAACTTCCTCGGTTCGGAATGCGTGTCTTGTGGTGCATGCGTCCAAGCCTGCCCGACTGCGACGCTGGTTGAAAAGAGTGTTGTGGAGATCGGCACGCCCGAACGCGCTGTCGTCACGACGTGTGCCTATTGCGGCGTTGGTTGCACCTTCCGCGCCGAAATGCGCGGCGAACAGCTTGTCCGCATGGTGCCTTGGAAAGACGGCAAGGCCAATCGCGGCCATAGCTGCGTTAAGGGCCGCTTTGCCTGGGGCTACGCCCAGCATCAGGACCGTATTCTCAAGCCCATGATCCGCGCTGCGGCAAGCGACCCCTGGCGCGAAGTGGAATGGGAAGAAGCCTTTGCCTATGCCGCATCCGAGCTGAAGCGGATTTCCGCCAAGTACGGCAAGCAGGCGCTGGGAGGCATCACCTCAAGCCGCTGCACCAATGAAGAAACCTTCCTCGTCCAAAAACTGATCCGCGCAGGCTTTGGCAACAACAATGTCGATACCTGTGCCCGCGTCTGCCACTCGCCGACGGGCTATGGCCTGAAGACGACCTTTGGCACGTCGGCAGGCACGCAGGACTTTGACAGTGTTGAGGATAGCGATGTCATCCTCGTCATCGGCGCGAACCCAACAGACGGTCATCCGGTCTTTGCCAGCCGCATGAAGCGCCGCCTTCGGGCAGGGGCAAAGCTGATCGTCATTGACCCACGTCGAACCGATCTCGTCCGCTCTCCGCATATTGAGGCGCAGCATCACCTCGCCCTCCGTCCGGGCACCAACGTCGCGGTGCTGACAGCCATGGCCCACACCATCGTGACCGAAGGGCTCGTTGATGAAGCCTTTGTCCGCGAACGGTGTGACTGGTCTGAATTCAAGGATTGGGCGGACTTTGTGTCGCTGGAGCGCAACAGCCCGGAGACGCTGGAACCTGTAACGCAAGTGCCGGCAGCAGACCTGCGAGCCGCCGCGCGGCTCTATGCGACCGGCGGCAATGGCGCGATTTATTATGGCCTTGGTGTGACCGAGCACTCGCAAGGCTCCTCCACCGTTATGGCGATTGCCAATCTGGCGATGGCCACCGGCAATATCGGGCACCGTGGTGTGGGCGTGAACCCGTTGCGCGGCCAGAACAACGTGCAGGGCGCCTGCGACATGGGCAGCTTCCCGCACGAACTGCCCGGTTATCGGCACATCTCAGACGCGGCAACCCGCCGTGAGTTTGAAGCAGAATGGGGCGTGGCACTTGACCCAGAGCCCGGCCTGCGCATCCCCAATATGCTAGATGCGGCCACCGACGGCGTGTTCAAAGCCCTCTACGTTCAGGGCGAAGACATTCTCCAGTCTGACCCCAATACGCAGCACGTGGCCGCTGGCTTGGCGGCGATGGAGTGCGTCATCGTGCATGACCTGTTCCTCAACGAAACCGCCAATTACGCGCACATCTTCCTGCCCGGCTCCACCTTCTTGGAAAAGAACGGCACCTTCACCAACGCAGAGCGCCGCATTCAGATGGTCCGCAAGGTGATGTCGCCGCTAAATGGGCTGGAAGACTGGGAAGTAACCCAAGAACTCGCCCGCGCGCTTGGTCTTGATTGGAACTATACGCACCCGTCCGAAATCATGGACGAAGTCGCGCGTTTGACGCCGAGCTTCAGCGGCGTCAGCTTTGATAAGCTCGATGAAGAAGGCTCGCTGCAATGGCCAGTCAACGAAGCTGCGCCGAACGGATCCCCCATCATGCACATCGACGGGTTTGTGCGCGGCAAGGGCAAGTTTGTGGTGACCGACTATGTCCCGACCGATGAAAAGACAGGGCCGCGTTTCCCGCTGCTGCTCACCACTGGTCGCATCCTGAGCCACTATAATGTGGGCGCACAAACACGTCGCACCAACAATGTCGTCTGGCATGAGGAAGATCTCCTCGAGATCCACCCGACAGACGCTGAAAACCGCGGCATCAAATCGGGCGACTGGGTCAAGCTGGCCAGCCGCGCCGGTGAAACAACGCTGCGGGCGACGGTGACGGAACGCGTGGCGCCGGGTGTCGTATACACGACCTTCCACCACCCGATGACGCAAGCGAATGTAGTGACAACCGACTATTCGGACTGGGCGACCAATTGCCCCGAATATAAGGTGACGGCAGTCCAGATCAGCTCTTCCAACGGCCCGACCAACTGGCAGGAAGGCTATGATCAGCACGCCCGCAATGCCCGCCGCATCGAAACTGCTGAGGCCGCTGAATGAGCAATACGCTCGATAATCTTGTGCGGATGGCCAACCAGATCGCGACGAACCTGAAGCATGACGCCGACCCTGTCGGCGCGATGGCGGAGCACATCAGGCTCTTCTGGGACCCGCGCATGAAGCAGATCATCTTTGCGCATG
>CAJBSR010000249.1 GCA_903958285.1 uncultured Sphingomonadales bacterium | reverse complement strand
CGCCCTTGGCCATGCGCTGCTGACCCTCGCCTTCCTTGTGCCGCTCGCGACCCCGTCTGACTTGCAGGCCCGGCTGCACGCGCGGAACGTTTATGGCTTTGAACAGGCCAGCAGCTTTTTGCTTCCCTTTGCGCCTGCGCGGCTGGTGTTTGTGTGGGATCATCCGGCCGCTAAGGTCCTTGATCCGCACTCTCTGGAGAAGCTGGGGCGTTTCTTTTTTGCGCGGGAGGGACAAAATCCCGCGGCGCGCACAGTGGTTTTGACACCGGAACAGGACGGCAATGTTGTGCTTAGCGCCGCCAAGGACGAGGCTGTCATCTGGATCTACAACCGGGCACGCAACACCTCTGCCCGCCTGCACCGACCCGATGAACAGCGATTTGAAGGCAGGACATGCCAGCACCAACGCGCGCCATGGGTAGGCACTCTGGCCTGTGCCCCCGTTGCCAAAGCTGATGGCGTGGCTAAAGTTACGCCATGACCGATCAGCACCCGCGCGCCGTAAAGGCGGAGACCATTCACCAGTTCCGCAGCTTTGATGTCGTGATGGCCGCCTTTGTTGCCATCCTGTTGCTATCAAATGTCATCGGCGCGGCCAAAGTCGCAACGCTCGGCGGATGGGAGTTTGGCGCGGGCATATTGTTCTTCCCGCTGGGCTACGTCATCGGTGACGTGCTGACCGAAGTCTATGGCTATGCCCGCGCGCGCCGCTGCATCTGGGTGGGCTTTTCAGCGATGCTGTTCATGGCGTTTATGAGCTGGGTTGTCGTCTCGCTGCCGCCAGCCCCGGGCTGGGACGGGCAGGACGCATATGAGAGCGTGTTCGGGCAGGTGCCCCGGATCGTCTTTGCCTCTATCGTCGCCTTCTGGGCGGGGGAATTCGTCAATTCCTATGTGCTCGCGCGCATGAAAGTGTGGACGCAGGGCAAGCATCTGTGGAGCCGTACGATTGGCTCCACTATCTTCGGCCAAGGCGTGGACAGCATGATCTTCTACCCGCTGGCCTTTTTAGGGATTTGGTCCACCAGCCAAGTGCTGACCGTGATGGTCACCAATTGGGGGCTGAAGGTGTTGTGGGAAGTGCTGCTGACACCCGTGACCTATGTGGTCGTCAACAAACTGAAGCGCCATGAGGGCGTCGATCTGTTTGACGAGGGCACTGATTTCACCCCGTTTAAGACGCGGGCGTAACCGACAACGCATCCCGACCCGTTTGGGCTGAGCTTGTCGAAGCCCTGTCCTTCCCTGTGCTTCAAGCGAGAAGAACAACCCTTCGACAGGCTCAGGGTAAGCGGGTGGAAAGGGCCTCAGCCCCCCCGATCAAAACGGGACGTCGTCGTCCAGATCGCTGTCGAACGGGCTCGGCGCGCCGGAGCCGCCAAAGTTGCCGGATGAAGCGCCGCCGCCGGCATTGCCGCCGCCCGAGCGCTGACCCCAATCCCCACCACCGGAGCTGGCACCGCCGCCGCCACCGCCGCCTTCGCGACCGGAGAGCAGGACGAGTTCCCCACGGAAGCGCTGCAGCACAACCTCAGTCGTGTAGCGGTCATTGCCGTTCTGGTCGGTCCATTTGCGGGTCTGCAGCTGACCTTCGATATAGGCCTTCTGGCCCTTGCGCAGGTAGTTCTTTGCGACCTTGCCGAGGTTCTCGTTAAAGATCACCACGTTGTGCCACTCGGTCTTTTCCTGCTTGTTGCCGTCCCGGTCATTCCACGTTTCCGATGTGGCGAGGGTGAAGCTGACCACTTCCCCGCCATTGTTCATCGAACGTGCTTCGGGGTCTTTCCCCAGATTGCCGACCAGTGTGACCTTGTTGACGCTCCCCGCCATGCTCTATCCTTTAAAGACCCAGAAATGTTGAGAGCCAGTATGTAGCGCCTGCCGCGACATATGCCAGTGCGAACAGATAGGTCACCATGATCACGGGCCATTTCCATCCATTGGTTTCACGCCGCACCACGGCAATGGTGGAAATGCACTGTGGCGCAAAAACGAACCAGGCGAGGAAGGCAAGCGCCATCGGGATGGTCCAGCCCGCACGCAGCTTCTCCCGAAGCGTCTTTTCGCCTTGCGCATCGTCAGCGGAATCGATGGCATAGGTTGTGGCCAGCGCGGAGACGGCGACCTCCCGCGCGGCCATCGCCGGGATGAGCGCCAGCGCCATATCGCGGTTGAAGCCGATAGGTGCCACGATGGGTTCCAACCCGCTGGCGATGCGCCCGGCAATTGATTGGTCGATCTGGCTCTTGCTCGATCCAGCAGGCACCTGCGGGAAGCTCAGCAGCGCCCACAAGATGATGGTGGTCACGGCGATGATGGTGCCTGCGCGACGCAAGAATGCGGCCGCGCGCTGCCACAGGCCAAGCGCCACATCCTTCAGGTTCGGCAGCTGATAGCGCGGCATTTCCATCATGAACCCAAGGCTGGAGCCTTGCGCCACCGTCTTGCGGATGACGAGTGCCGCCAGCATCGCGCCGACAATCCCGGCAATGTAGAGGCCGAAGAGAACCAGTCCCTGCAAGCCCAGCCCCGGCCCGACAGACCGTTCCGGAATGAAGGCGCCGATGATGACGGCGTAGACGGGCAGGCGCGCCGAACAGGTCATCAGCGGGGCAATGAGGATCGTCGTCAGCCGGTCGCGCGGATCTTCAATCGTACGCGTCGCCATGATGCCGGGCACAGCACAGGCAAAGGACGAGAGGAGCGGGATGAAGGCCCGGCCCGACAACCCGACGCTGGCCATCAACCGGTCCATGATGAACGCCGCGCGCACCATATAGCCCGACATTTCGAGCACGAGGATGAAGGCGAACAGCACGAGAATCTGTGGCAGGAAAACCACCACCGCGCCGACGCCTGCAATCACCCCGTCGGTGAGTGCCGAGCGCAGCAGCGTATCTGGCATAGAGGACCGCACGAAATCCGACAGAAGGCCGATCCAGCCTTCGATCAGGTCAACAGGCGCTTCGGCTGCGGCATAGACAAGTTGGAACATCGCAAAGAGCGTCGCGAACAAAAGGATCGGCCCCGCAATGGGGTGGAGGACAACCGCGTCAATCGTGCGGGTGATCTGCCGTTCCTGCGTTTCACCGACAATGGCTGACCGCGCAGCCGCATGCGCCCGCGCGCGCAAATCCGCCGCGCTGATCTGCGGCACATCTGCCGCCACAGTCTTCTGTTGCGTGACAGCGCTCGACAGTGCGGCACGCAGATCGTCAAGGCCACGGCGGCGCACCGCCACGGTCGGGATCACCGGCACGCCCAAGGCTGCTGACAGGCGCTGCGCATCGAGCGTCAGCCCGTCCCGCTCCGCCAGATCGATCATGTTGAGCGCAACGACGGTTGGCAGGCCAAGCGCAATCAGTTCAATGGCGAAGCGCAGATGGTTGTCGAGATTACCGGCATCGACGACGACGACCAGCGCATCGGGGCGCCGCTCCCCCGCCTGCTTGCCCATGAGGACATCGCGCGTGACGGCCTCATCGGGGCTGGCGGGCTGGAGGCTATAGGTGCCGGGCAGATCAACGACCTCAACCGGCCGCCCATCCTCCAATGAGAAGCGGCCCGCATGGCGCTCCACCGTGACGCCGGGGTAGTTGCCCGTCTTCTGCCGTGCACCCGTCAGCGCATTGAAGAGCGCGCTCTTCCCGGCATTAGGGTTCCCGGCAAGCGCGACAAGTGGGAGGGACGTCACGCGGTCGTGACCTGCACAGCGGCGGCATGGGCCGCGCGGATGGCAACGGTCATGCGGCCAACACGGACGGCGAGCGGGTCTTTGAACAGGAACCAGCCACGGTGCAGCGGCTCCACTTCGGCCCCCGGCTCAAACCCCAGGCAACGCAGGCGATGCGCCTCGGTGTCGCCAAGGCGTGTCCAATCAATGTCGGCAATGTGCGCAACCTGATTCAGTGGCAATTCGTCGAGTTGCACTTCGGCCCCAGCTTCATCCAAACCCAATTGCAATTGATTATCATTTTCTTCAGGGGAATACCAGACGATTCAAGCGGCCGGGTAGCGCAGCCGCCCAAGGAACCGGGCCATGCTGAAATGGCGGTCAGTCCCGCCGCCTGTCCATTTCGCCTTGGCCTTTTCAAACCGCATGATGCCGTCAATCCGCCGCGCCAGAAACGCCTGTGTGTCGGCCCACTCCTCGCTGTCATCATTCACGAAGATCAGCAGCGTCGCGGCATAGACCGAGCCCAGAATGGCGCGCTTGGTATAGTGATTATAATCCGTCGCCGTATCGCCAGCCGCGCGCCACATGGCGTCGGCCGCGCGCCAACCCAGACGGGACGCGACACGCGCATTCAACGGATTGGCAAGAATGGCCTGTGCGCGCCGCAGGGCCTCCCGATTGGGGGCGAGGATCGACAGACGGCTCTCCACCAGCGTCGTGATCCGCTCCCGGATTTTCATCGTGGCCAGCATTTCGAATGGGCAGGCAGCCAGCATGTCGGCGTCCACCGACGCGAACCAAGCGTCGATCATCTGGAGGGCACCATCAGGGAAGGCGAGGCCGGCCACATCGCCGTCCACGCCCAGCCGATCTGCCGTTGCCTGCAAGGCCGTTGACGTCCATCCGTCAAACGCAGCGTCCGCAGGAAGCTCGCTTGCCAAAGCGCCCCGCAACTCCTCAAGCGTCATGTTATTGAAATCGACGGACACGTGCCGGGCCTTTCGCTGCAACCAAGGTGACATCGGCTAGATGGGATGTTAGGTTCGCTGCGTCAATCAAAGGTTCAACCAATTGGGGGAGTCGTCAAAAATGGCGAAATTTTTTGGAAATCTGAACGCGGTTCTTGCGGTGGGCTTAGTCGCCGCTCTTGCCATTATTTTCTCGATCGCACCAAACGGCGATCTGGAGCAGCAGACAATCCGCTGGCTACACGTCTTTTTCGGCATCTTGTGGATTGGTCATCTCTATTATTTTAACTTCACGCAGATCCCGACCATGCCGAAGATCCCCGCGGAGCTTAAGCCGGCCGTGTCTAAGTACATCGCTCCCGAAGCCCTATTCTGGTTCCGGTGGGGCGCAGCCCTTACTGTGGTAACCGGCCTCCTGATCGCTTGGCGTGCAGGCTATCTGGCACAGGCAATGCTGCTCCAAGGCGAGGGCGGCATGCTCCTTATTGGTATTGGCATGTGGCTTGCGCTGATCATGGCATTCAACGTCTGGTTCATCATCTGGCCAAACCAGAAGAAAGCCCTCGGCATTGTTGCTGCTGACGACGCCACCAAAGCGAAGGCTGCAAGCACGGCGATGATGTTCAGCCGCACCAACACTTTGCTGAGCATTCCGATGCTTTATTGCATGATTTCAGCGAACTTGGGCTAACTAATCCTTTGACCGGTCGGGCTGGCGCACCATCAGGAGTGCCAGCCCGATCAGCCCTGCGCCGATCCAGTCGGGCAAGGCCAGCATTTCTCCATAGCTGATCCAGCCCATCGTGGCTGAGACCACTGGCTGCGTGAGCAGCGCAAGCCCGAAGACGAGCGGCGTCACGCGCCCCAGAGCATAGACCATCATCCCCTGACCGATGAGCTGGCTGACAACCGCCAGCGCGATGACCGGTGTCCAATTGTGCGGCATGATCGTCTCGCCGAGCGCCAACGCGATCAGCAGCAGCGGCAGGATCGTCGCAACCGTGGACCAGGCCAGCAACGTCCAGCTTTGCAGCTGCGCGCGCGCCTGAGCGACGACGACCAGATAGGCTGTGTAGAACAGGCCGGCGGCAAGGCAGAGCATATCGCCCAGCAGGTTCTGGGTGCTGAGCTCAGCCGAACGCCCCAGCAACAGGACTGTGCCGATCGTGGCGACAGCAAAGGCCGTCCCTTCCCGCCGCGTCGGCCAGGCGCGCGCCACAAGGAAACCCCAAATAGGGAAGAACAGGCTCGCCGCGTTGGCAAAGAGCGTGGCGTTGGCCATTTTCGTCTTGAGGATACCAATGTGCCAGGCGGCCAAGTCAACGGCGAAGAACAGGCCCGACAACAACATCGTCCAATACAGGGCGTTGTTTGGCAAGGTCAGCGGCTGGCGGCGATAGGCGGCGATCAGGAACAGCACAGGTGCTGCGAGCGCCAAGCGCCACATGGCAGACGCACTGGGGCCAACATCGGCCATACGCACGAGCCATGGCCCGAAGGCGAGAGCAAAGTTGCCAATCAGCAGCGCCGCGATGACGGCGGCTCGGCTGCCAACTTCTTGCCCCCCAAGAGATTGTTGCTGTTGCTTGGAACCCATCGCCCTCATATCCGTTAGCCGAACTCACAAAGCAACTAGGGGCCCACATGCCGACACTTTTCGATCCGATTGATCTTGGGGCCATTCATTGCCCGAACCGCATCCTGATGGCGCCACTGACCCGTGGCCGCGCCGACCCCGGCCATATCCCCAATGATCTGATGCGCCTCTATTATGAGCAGCGCGCGTCGGCGGGCCTCATCATCTCGGAAGCCACAGGCATTTCGCAGGAAGGCCTTGGCTGGCCATCCGCACCGGGCATCTGGACAGATGCGCAGACCGAAGGCTGGAAGCCCGTGACAGAGGCGGTTCACAAAGCCGATGGCCGCATCATCCTTCAGCTGTGGCACATGGGGCGGCTGGTTCATTCCAGCTACAACAATGGCCGCGGCGTCTCGTCTTCAGCCACAACCGGTCCGGGCCACGCCTATACCAAGACCGGCAAGCAGCCGTTGGAAGAAGCGCGCGCCTTGCGCCTTGATGAAATCCCTCGGCTGATCGGCGATTATGTGAAGGCCGCAGAGAATGCGAAAAAGGCCGGCTTTGACGGCGTCCAGATTCACAGCGCGAACGGCTATCTGCTCGACCAGTTTTTGCGCGACAACAGCAACTTCCGCGACGATGCCTATGGCGGCTCTGTTGAGAACCGCATCCGCCTGACGACCGAAGTGACTGCGGCCCTGTGCGACGTCTGGGGCGCAGACCGCGTCTCGGTGCGCCTGTCCCCCAATGGCGATTCGCAAGGCGCGGATGACAGCAACCCCGAAGGCCTGTTCACGGCTGCCGCGGCCGCATTGCAGAAGCTCAACATCGGCTTTCTGGAACTGCGCGAACCCGGCCCTGACGGCACGTTCGGGCGGACCGATGTGCCCAAGCAGTCCCCCGCCATCCGCAAAGTCTTCACCAACAAGCTGGTGCTCAATTCCGACCTGACCGTAGAAAGCGGAAACGCCCTGCTCGCCTCTGGGCAGGCAGATGCCGTCAGCTATGGCCGTCCCTATATCTCCAACCCTGATCTTGCCGACCGCATCCGCGATGGCAAGGCTTGGGCGGAGACCAACATGGCAACTTGGTACACGCCGGGCCCAGAAGGCTATACGGATTATCCGACGGCGGGGTAACTAAGGGTTCGCGCAGAGACGCAGAGGCGAAAAGTAAAACTGTGCTCCGGACTTGATTCGGAGCACAGCCATTCATTCCAACTTCCTCGGCGTTCTCTGCGTCTCTGCGCGCAGATCAAATCAAATCAACCGAACTGAGACTTCAACTCCAGCAGCGCAATCGCGGCCTTGGCCGCTTCGCCGCCCTTGTCCTTTTGCGTCGGATCCGCGCGGACGAGGGCCTGCTGCTCATTCTCGACCGTTAAAATGCCATTACCGATGGCAATCCCGTCCATGGTCAGCGCCATGATACCGCGCGCGCTTTCGCCTGCGACGATTTCGAAGTGATAGGTTTCCCCGCGAATGACGACACCGATGGCGACAAAGCCATCATAGCGCCCGCTTTCGGCCGCCAGCGCGATGGCGCCGGGGATTTCGAGCGCACCGGGGACGGTGATGACATCGGCCTTATGGCCTTCATCTTCGAGCGCCGCTTTTGCCCCTTCGACAAGCATGTCGTTGAGGTGATCATAAAAACGGGCTTCGACGATCAGAAACTTTGCCATGGACTTATGCCTCCGGAATGGGGCGCTCGCCCACGATGTTGATGCCATAGCCTTCAATGCCAACGACATTGCGGTGGGCGTTGGTGAGAAGAATCATGTCGTGAATGCCAAGATCGGCAAGGATCTGCGCGCCAATGCCATAGCTGCGCAAATCCATTTCGGGCGGCTTACCAGAGGCCGCGCTGATTTCACGCGTCAGCGAGTCCGCGTCACCAGGCATCAACAGCACGATCACACCTGCGCCAGCCGCGCCGATTTCCGCCATGGCCCGCTGCAGGGTCCGCTTACGCGGCCCGGGGGCACCCAACACATCGGAGAAGATTGAGATACCGTGCATGCGCACCAGCGTCGGCTCCCCATCGACCACGCGGCCCTTTTGCAGGACAATGTTGACCGATCCATCGACCTTGTTGCGATAGGTCTTGGCCGTCCATTCCCCGCCGTAATCCGAGACGAAAGGCGCTTCAGACACGCACTCGACCAGATGGTCATGTTTGCGGCGATATTCGATAAGGTCACGGATCGTGCCCATCTTCAAATTGTGCATCCGCGCGAAGGAGACGAGGTCATCCATGCGCGCCATGGTGCCGTCATCCTTCATGATCTCACAAATCACGCCGGATGGGTTGAGCCCGGCGAGGCGCGAAATATCGACCGCCGCTTCGGTGTGGCCGGCGCGCACCAGCACGCCGCCATCACGGGCGATCAGCGGGAAGACATGGCCCGGCGTGACAATATCATCGCGGCCCTTGGACGAATCGATGGCGACAGACACGGTGCGCGCACGATCGCCTGCTGAAATGCCGGTCGTCACGCCTTCGCGTGCTTCAATTGAGGTGGTGAACGCTGTTTCGTGGCGCGTGCCATTGGCGCGGCTCATCAGTTCCAGACCCAGCTCCTCAACACGCTTTTTGGTGAGCGTCAGGCAAACAAGCCCGCGGCCATGCGTTGCCATGAAGTTGATGGCATCGGGCGTCGCCATCTGCGCGGGGATAACGAGATCGCCTTCATTCTCACGGTCTTCATCATCGACGAGGATGAACATGCGGCCGTTGCGCGCTTCCTCAATGATTTCCTCAATCGGGACGAGGGCGGGGCTATCGTCGCTGGCGAAGAGATAAGCTTCCAGCTTGCGCAGCGTCTCTGCCGTCGGGTTCCAGTCGGGCTGGTCCAGATCACGCAGCGTGTTGGCATGGAGACCGGCTGCACGGGCAAGGCCGGAACGGGACAAGCCACCGTCGGTGACGAGGCTGCGGAGTTTTTCGATGAGTTGCGTAGACATAAACCCTAAAAATCACATCATAGTGTGATCGTCAATGATTCATTTCACATTGAGATTATCGCGCTGCGCTCAAGCGTTCCTGCATCCGCGCTAGATAGCGGGCGAGGACATCAATCTCGACATTGACCTGCTGGCCCTCCGCCAGATCGCCCAGCGCTGTAACATCCCAAGTGTGCGGAATGATGTTGAGGCCAAAAGTTGCGGTGCCGTCCGCATTGTCGGCGACGCTGTTGACCGTCAGCGAGACGCCGTCGACGGTTACGGAGCCCTTCGTCGCGATATAAGGCGCAATCTCCGCGCTCACCGTCACGGAGACACGGTGCGAGTCGCCTTCGGGCGCGATGGCAGCAATGGTGCCAACGCCATCAACATGGCCGGTCACGATATGGCCGCCCAGTTCATCGCCGATCTTGAGCGCACGTTCCAGATTGAGGCGGCGTCCCTGCGCCCACATCGCATTCGACGTTTTGGACGCTGTTTCCGCCGAGGCGTCGATGGCGAACCAGTCTGCACCCTTGTCCACGACAGTCAGGCACACGCCCGAGCAGGCGATAGAGGCACCAAGATCCACGCCCGACATGTCATAGCCGCACTGAATGATCAGACGCAGGTCGCCGCGCTGCTCCGCCTTGGTGATTGTGCCAACGTCGGTGATGATGCCTGTGAACATAGTCCGCCCCTTTTCAGGCCCGCTCGTAGACTTCGAGACTGTCCTTGCCAAGCGGGCGCGCATCAACGCGCCGCCATTGGCCGTGCGCCTCAGCCAATGCCCCCAGCCCGATATCGGCAAGACAAGCTTTGCCCGCGCCAATAACGATCGGCGCACGGTAGAGCATCAGCCGGTCCACCAGACCCGCCTTCAAAAATGCCCCCGCCGTCTGTGCGCCGCCTTCCACCATCAGATAATGGACATGCGCCAGATCGGAAATCTGCTCGGGCGATGTAAGGCCAAGCCAACCTTCTGGTGCCGCGCCCTTTGAAAGAAGCGCGCGCGCAGGTGAACGGCTCTCCAATCCGGGCAGCCGGACATCGAGGCGGGGCAAGTCGGCTTCAAACGTGCCGCGCCCGACAAGGATCATATTGCTGCGGGCCCGCTCCAAATGGCCATGGCTCCGCGCCGTATCGCCGGTGATCCACTTGCTCTCCCCATCGGCCCGCGCGACACATCCGTCGAGCGAGGTGGCAAGCTTTAGGGTAACAAAGGGCCGCCCCTGTTGCAGCTGCATCAGCCAGCCCACCATGGCCCTTGTGGCTTCTGCGGCCATCAGCCCGGCCTCCACCGCAATGCCAGCAGCTCTCAGGCGCGCAATGCCCTGGCCGTTGGTGCGGGGATCAGGATCGGTCAGCGCGACGACGACCCGCGCAATACCCGCCGCAATCAGAGCGTCGGTGCAATTGGGCCCACGCGGACTTTCATGCGCACAAGGTTCCAGCGTGACATAGGCTGTCGCACCGCGCGCCAGATCCCCTGCCTGCGCCAATGCCATCGCTTCGGCATGCGGGCGACCACCGGCTTGCGTCCACCCCCGGCCCACGACCGTGCCACTTGCGACGATGACGCAGCCGACATTGGGATTGGGAACCGTCCGTGCGCGCCCGCGTTCCGACAGGGCCATCGCGACACCCATAAAACGCCGGTCCTGTGCGGTCGTCACAGCCCCAGTTCGTCCATCTTTTTGTCGATGGCCTTAAACGGCGCACGGCGCTCCTCTAGGATGCGCTTCACTTCGGCTTCGTGCTTCTTTCTGGCGGCCGTATCGATCTTCTGCTGCGCCTTGATGTCCGCATCTGTCCGGTTGGGGTCGAACTTCTCGACATAGACAATCTCGGGCGGACGATACTCCATCGGCACCTGATCCAGATAGAAAAGACCCAGCCAGAACAAAGGGATCGCAATCGAGAGAACCGCAAACCCCAATTGGTGCCGGGTGCGCGCAGCCAAAAAGGCGCGCAGATCGCGAAAGGCCGCAAGAGGATTAACGGGACGGGGGAACACACGCATCGTGCTTAAATAGGGCTAGTCACGGCGCGATGCTACCCCGTCTGATTAACGACAATCTCGGAAGGTCTAAGCGGCTGCTTTTTCCAGCCGCGCAATGGCCCGCGCTTGGCCAATGAGCGGAAGCAGCGCCTTCATGTCAGGGCCATGATCATGTCCGGTCAGCGCCTGCCGGAGCGGGAGGAACAGCGCCTTGCCCTTGCGGCCGCTCGACGCTTTGAGCGCATCGGTAAGCGCGTGCCAGGGGTCCGCATCCCACGCCATTGCAGCGGCAACTCGGGCGGCTTCGGCCAGATAGTCGCGGTCTTCGGCGGCAATCTCTGCGCTCACCTCACCGGAGACAACCGACCACCAATCCACCACATCAGCGAGCGTGGAAATATTGGGACGAATGGCATCCCAAGCGATCGCGTCCATGCCGTCCGGCAACCGGTCCGCCACTGCCGCAAAATCTGTGTGATGAAGGATCTTGGCGTTCAATTGCGCCAGCTCCTCCTCGTCAAAGCGGGCAGGCGCCCGGCCGAAATGAGCAAAGTCGATGGTCGCGGCGAGAGGCGCGGCACTGGTGACGGGCTCAACCGGTTCACTTGTACCAAGGCGAGCGAGCAAAGCGATAAGGGCCATCGGCTCAATGCCGCGTTCCTTGAAGGCATCCATGCCGAGCGAGCCGAGCCGCTTGGACAGCTTGCCTTCGGTCCCGGTCAACAGCGCCTCATGTGCGAACTCTGGCGGGGTCGCCCCAAGAGCGGCAAACATCTGAAGCTGGGTTGCGGTGTTCGTCACGTGATCTTCGCCACGTACGACGTGCGTGATGCCCATATCGATATCATCAATGGCCGAGGGCAGCATGTAGAGCCACGATCCGTCCGCGCGGCGGATGACGGGATCTGACATCAGCTTGGCATCAAAATGCTGCGGCCCGCGGACAAGATCGGTCCACTCAATCATCGCGTCATGATCAAGCTTGAAGCGCCAATGCGGCGCGCGACCGTCCGGCACGGGCGCATCGGCATCCTTGCGCTCATAGACGGGCGGAAGCCCGCGCCCGAGCAGCACCTTGCGGCGCAGATCAAGCTCCTCGGGCGTTTCATAGCAGGCATAGACGCGGCCTGCGGCCTTCAGCTCTTCAAAGCGCCGCTCATAAAGATCAAAGCGCGCCGACTGGCGTTCCTCGCCGTCCCAGTCGAGACCGAGCCAGCGCAGGTCGGCACGAATGCCGTCGACATAGTCTTCCTTCGACCGCTCATGATCGGTGTCATCGATGCGCAGCAGAAACTTGCCGCCGTGCTTTTTCGCCCACATCCAGTTGTGGAGCGCGGTGCGGACATTGCCGACGTGCAGATTGCCGGTGGGCGACGGCGCGAAACGGGTGATCACAGTCATGGTTTAGGCTGTACGGAAGGCGTTGGTGATTGGATAGCGCCGATCGCGTCCGAAATTGCGCGTGCCGAGCTTGACGCCCGGAGGGGCCTGACGCCGTTTATATTCGGCGATGTACAGCAACCGCTCAATCCGCTGCACCACGTCGCGCGGATGGCCGCGTGCGGCGACCTCATCGACCGACAATTCCTGTTCGACCAGCCCCAGCAAGATATCATCGAGCACCGGATATTCTGGCAGGCTGTCGCTATCTTTCTGGTCAGGGCGCAGTTCGGCACTGGGCGGGCGGGTGATGATCGCGTCGGGCATGACCGGACCGTCTGGGCCAAGGCCGATGCGGCAACGATGGGCATTACGCCAACGCGAGATTGCGAACACCGTCATCTTATAGGCGTCTTTCAGCGGGTTATAGCCGCCTGCCATATCGCCATAGATGGTCGCATAGCCAACGCTCATCTCGCTCTTATTGCCGGTGGTCAGCAGCATGTGACCGAATTTGTTGGAGAGCGCCATCAAGGTGACACCGCGGATGCGCGATTGGATATTCTCCTCGGTTATATCGACGCTGCGGTCAGCAAAGCTGTCGCTCAGCATCTCGTCAAAGGCCATGACGGCGGGGTTGATGGCGATCGTATCGAGCTTGCACCCGATCATCCGCGCGCAGTCACTGGCAAGATCAAGGCTTTCCTGTGATGTGAAACGGCTGGGCATCATCACGCACCAGACGCGGTCCGGACCGAGCGCATCGGCGGCAATCGCCGCACAGATCGCGCTGTCGATGCCGCCGGAAAGTCCTAGCACAACACCGGGAAAACGGTTGCGATCAACATAGTCGCGCAGCGAAAGCACCATGGCCGAATAAATGTCGGCGGGATGATCCTCCCACTGAGCAAGATCGCCGGGTGCGCACGTCCAGTTATCGCCCTCGCGCGTCCACTCGGTCAGGCGAAGATGCTCCTCCCAATCCGGAAGACGATGCGCCGCGACACCATCGGCATTGAGCACGAAGGAGCTGCCGTCGAACACCAGTTCATCCTGCCCGCCGATGCGGTTGAGGAAGATGATTGGAAGCCCGGTTTCTTTGACGCGCGCGGCGAAAACCTGCTCAAGCCGCCGGTCATCCTTGTCGATTTCATAAGGACTGCCATTG
This sequence comes from uncultured Sphingomonadales bacterium, assembly GCA_903958285.1. GTDB lineage: Bacteria > Pseudomonadota > Alphaproteobacteria > Sphingomonadales > Sphingomonadaceae > Aquisediminimonas. The sequence goes on along the minus strand of CAJBSR010000249.1, from coordinate 1,439 downwards.
ACCGAAATCAGCAATTCAGCGCCGCATTGCTTCAAATGGGTGCAGACCGTGGGCAGCCAGCCATCTTCACAGATGGGCAACCCCAATTTGACGCCCCGAAATTCAACAGGCTCGGGCAGGGGCCCTTGTGCGAAGATGCGCTTCTCATCGAATGTGCCGTAATTGGGCAACTCATGCTTTTTGCGGATCGCTGTGATCCTGCCACCATCGAGTAGCGCCACAATATTGTAGAGCCGGTCCGCTTCCATCAGGATAGACCCAACCAGCATCGCCGGGCCGCCATCGGCTGTTGCAGCGGCAAGCCGCTCAAGCTCCTGAGCCGCCGCCTGTTGAAAGGCGGGCTTCAGAACAAGATCTTCCGCTGGATATCCAATGAGTTGCTGTTCGGGGAACAGCACCAGATCCACAGCACCCGCCTCCATCGCCTTGGCGCGCCAGGCGAGCATCGCATCGGCATTGCCGACAAGATCGCCCACACGCTGGGACAATTGGGCAACGGCGATGGTGAGGGTGTCAGTCATGCCCGCTGTGTATGAGGGCCCTGCGATCACGGCAAGACCAGACCCTCAATCTCAGAACAGTCCGGCGACAAGCTGCCCCATCATCCGGCCCGGCATGAAGGAAAAGAGGCCCGCAATGATCAACCCGATATAGGGCCCGGTCATCGCCTGCTGATGCGTCCGCATATCGCCCTTGCGGACCGCCCAGATCGCCCGCGGGATGGAAATGAGGGTGACAACCGAGAAGATATGGATCGGCCCGATGGAGCCAACCAGACCCTGAAGCCAGAAGCTGGATATGGCCGTTGTCATCATCAACGTCGCCCAGATCCGCCCCAGCATTTTATGAAGGCGGGTCCCCTTTTTCATCAACAACACCGGCCCGCCGAGCAGCAGCGCGGGAATGACGGTGCCGACATGAATGAACAAGGCCCATGGCGTGTCATCATAAGTGATCCGCGCCCCGCCGGAGATCACACTTGCGGCGGCCATGAAGGTCAATGTCCCCAACACGGCAAAGGCAATGCATGCGAGGATGAAGCGCGGGGAATAAGCTGGTGCAGTTACGGTCGTCATGGCGGGTCTCCTGAATGGCTGGTCCCGTCATGCAAGCTGGCCGTTCGCGGGCAATGCCGCCTTCGCGATCCCGGCAATATTCTTCGTCGGAAGGGCCGCACCGCCAATTGACGCTTCGTGAAATGGCAGGCACGTTCGCCCCATGATCAAAGCGGTGAGCATCGAAATCTTCATTGTGCTTACCCTTGGGGTCCTGCTTGGCCTGATCGGGCCCTTTGGCACCTTTGAGATGAGCGCAGGCGTGCGCATGGCATTCTGGCTTGCCACTTTGCTAATGGGCTATGCCATTTTCCGTCCCTTCCTGATTGTCAGCGAATGGGTCGGTGAGACGTTGCGCGTGCCTCAACTGGTCGCAGGCGGACT
>CAJBSR010000248.1 GCA_903958285.1 uncultured Sphingomonadales bacterium | reverse complement strand
GCCGGGGGCGCTTCCCGCAGCGCGGGCGGCCACAGCGCGCACCGCGTCAAGGCGTTCGAGATAGGCCGCGTGCGCGACCTGATGCCGCAAAAGCAATGCATCCACCTGCGCCCTGAGCTCCACGGGCAAGGAAACCGGCGCTGCTGGCGGTGTTATGGGCGCGGTTATCGCGTCATTGTTCTCGTACGCGCGCCGCTCAAGCGAGGGAAACTGCCCGTCGATACTGCCGCATGATGCGAGCAGAATGAGGGGCGTCAGACGAAGCATTGGCTTGATAATCGACATATGGGGTGTCTAAACCTGCCGCCACGCCCATGCAAGGGCCGCGCAATCGGGCTTGCCGGCGGGCAAAAGGCGTTGACAGGATGAATTCCTTAGCCTAGCTGCGCCCCTTCTTGCGTGACCTCCCAAGATTCGTCTTTTGGAGTAACGCGTTTGAGCAACCGCGCTTCAAAAGGGCGCTAAGCTGTAGAAACGGATGAGTTAAAGCCATGTTCGCAATCGTGCGCACAGGCGGCAAGCAGTATCGCGTAGCCGCCGGAGACAAAATCGCAGTTGAAAAACTGTCTGGTGAAGCGGGTGACAAGATCTCGCTTGGTGACGTTCTGTTGGCCGGTGACGGCGACACAGTGCAGGACGTAAACGGCCTGACCGTTTCTGCCGAAATCATTGCGCAAGAGCGCGGCGAGAAGGTGATCGTTTTCAAAAAGCGTCGTCGCCACAATTATCGTCGTAAGCAGGGCCATCGTCAGTCACTGACGCTGCTGCGTATCCTCGCCGTCGGCAAGGAAGAGAAGAAGGCCGCTGCGCCGAAAGCCGAAAAGGCTGAAGCCGCGCCAAAGAAAGCCGCTGCGCCTAAAAAGGCTGCAGCTTCAACGGAAGCTTGAGCGGCAACGCTCTGAGTTAGGAGTTTAGACCATGGCACATAAAAAAGCAGGTGGTTCGTCACGCATCGGTCGCGATTCAGCAGGCCGTCGTCTTGGCGTTAAGAAGTTCGGTGGCGAGAGCGTCATCGGTGGCAACATTATCATCCGTCAGCGCGGCACCAAGGTTTATCCTGGTGCAGGCGTAGGCCTTGGCAAGGACCACACTTTGTTCGCGCTCGTCGCGGGCCGTGTGCGCTTCCACGCTGGTAAACTTGGCCGCAAATATGTGTCGGTCGACATGGCAGCCGCGGCGGCCGAATAAACAGGACAATCGATACCGGGTTGTCCAGACGGATGACCCGGAAATCACATGAGGTGGTTTCCACCTTTGAACAGGGAGACGGGTCATCCGGTCTCCCTTTCTTTTTGTCTCATTCTCCCTGTTCTCAGCCTCATGCGGAGGAACTGTAACATGGCTGTCGCTTTGTCATGCAAGGGGCGGCGCAGAACCGGAGAGAAACGATGTTCGCGAGAACCGAAAGATTGCTGTTGCGGCCAAGCTGGCCAGAGGATGCACAAGAACTGCATGCGGCGATTGCCGATGAAGGCATCGTTCGCAACCTCGCGCGCGCGCCATGGCCCTACACCGCCGACGATGCCGTGCACTTTACTGCGCAGGCACATGACGAACGCCACCCCGCCTTCTTGCTGATGCTGCGTACCAAGGGTGCGCCGCGCCTAGTCGGCGGGTGCGGCATTGGCGATCTC
>CAJBSR010000247.1 GCA_903958285.1 uncultured Sphingomonadales bacterium | reverse complement strand
CTGACCGACGGCGTGGATCATCGGGTAACCGACTTCCAACTCATGGCCCTTGGTGACGTGCACCGAGGCTTCAAACTCTGTCCCCAGCGCCTCCGCTGCAGCTTGAAGCCCTGCAGGTCCAAGATCAGCTGCGGGTGTGTTGACCAGATCCCGCACGAGTGCCGTTGCCTCAGCCTGACGGACCTGATCGACAATCATACCGGGTTCGCTGACGAGCAGGATGCGATCGCCACCTGCGTCGGCTTTCGACAGGAACCGATCAAACTTATACTGAGCGAGCAACCACCCAAGTCCTGCCGGACCGGCTATGCCGCCGGCCAGTCGATAGGTCGCAACGGGAAGCTTTTGGGCCGCAGTCGCGAGATCCCAAACAGATCGCTTCTCATCAATGCCGACCGCGGCGCTCCATTCACCGGGTTTGTCACCGGGCAGAATCGCAATGTCGCCGGGGTTGCCGGAAAATCCAGACAACTGGGCGGCTGTTCTTTCCCGCTCTGTCAGGACCTTCATCCACTCCTCAAAGCCCGTTTTGGTGACCAGCGTTATCGTCCGGGCGTCCTGACCTTGGTCAGGTTGGATGAGATGGGCAAAGCGGCTCATGTCCGGGCTCCGTCAGGCTTGGTCAGAAACGAAAGGTCGTAGATCGCTGTCACTGTTGCAGCGGGACCCCGTAAAGATCGTGATCGTCGGCATCTTCGATCAGGACAGGCACGATATCACCGGGGGAAAGATGCCCCGCATCCCGAAGAAAGACGTGACCGTCAATGTCAGGCGCATCGGCCTTTGACCGCGCATTGGCGCCGCCATCTTCATCAACGATGTCGATGATAACGTCCATTTTGCGGTCAATCTTCGCCGCAAGCTTGGCCGCCGAAATCGCCGCTGTCCGCTCCATCAAGCGGGCATAACGCTCTTCCTTGACTTCTTCCGGCACAGGGTTGGGAAGCGCGTTGGCAGCAGCCCCTTCTACGGGTTCAAATCGGAAAGCACCGACGCGATCCAATTGTGCCTCATCAAGCCAGTCGAGCAGATACTGGAAGTCCGCCTCTGTCTCGCCGGGGAAGCCAACGACGAAGCTGGACCGGATCGTGATGTCGGGCGTGATTTCGCGCCAATTGCGAATGCGTTCCAGCACCTTGGCTTCATTCGCCGGGCGCTTCATCGCCTTCAGAACCGACGGAGCCGCATGCTGGAACGGAATGTCCAGATAAGGGAGGACAAGCCCCTCTGCCATCAGCGGAATCACCTGATCCACATGGGGGTAGGGGTAGACATAGTGCAGGCGCACCCAAGCGCCGAGCTTGCCCAATTCGCGCGCAAGGTCGGTCATATGGGCGCGGACGTCGGCGCCTTTCCACTGACGCGGTTCATGACGGATATCGACACCGTAAGCCGACGTATCCTGGCTGATCACGAGCAATTCACGTGTGCCAGCTTCGATTAGCTTTTCAGCTTCGCGCAAAATAGCATCCGGGCGCCGAGAGACGAGGTCGCCGCGTATCGACGGGATGATGCAAAAGGCGCAGCGGTG
>CAJBSR010000246.1 GCA_903958285.1 uncultured Sphingomonadales bacterium | reverse complement strand
TCATATTCAATCTCGCCGGATGGCAGACTGACCCTGCGCAAGTCGCCCAAGCTGGCGCCACGGACGGCACGAGCAATGGGGGAGTTCCAGCCGATCCGCCCTTCACCCGCCTGGGCTTCATCATCGCCCACGATGGTGACAACCCGACGAGCGTCATGTTCATCCGCCAGTGTCACTGTGGCCCCGAATAACACAGTTGAAACATCCTGCTGGGTTCTCGGGTCCACAACGCGGGCAGCCTTTATTCGGCGGGAAAGCCATCCCAATTCGCGATCAATCTCGCGCAGGCGGCGCTTGCCGTAAATGTAATCACCATTCTCGGAACGGTCCCCGTTTCCGGCCGCCCAAGAGACCGTTTCAACAAGTTTGGGTCGTTCGCCTGAAAACAGTTCTTCATAGCGCGCGCGCAGAGCTGCAAAGCCGTCAGGTGTTATGTAATTTGGCTGATCCATCAGCCCGGGGTGCGCTTGCCGAGATAGGTCGACAAGGGCGTGTTCGTCCGAACCGTCGCCCGCGATGGATTGAGCATGTCGTACACGACCGCATTTTCCAGAACGCGCTGGACGTAGTTGCGCGTCTCGGAAAGCGGGATGTTTTCAATCCATGTGAGGACGTCAACATCTGTGCGAGGGTCGCCATTGGCGCGCAGCCATTTTCTCACGTTGCCCGGCCCGGCATTGTAGGCGGCCACAGAGAGAACATAAGACCCACCGAACATGTCCATCAGTTGCCCGAAATAGGTGGTTCCAAGCGCCATGTTATAAGGGATATTGCCGAGGCTCGCATAATTGTAGGCAAGACCGGCACGTGGTGCGGTTTCCCGCGCTGTGCCCGGCATCAACTGCATCAGCCCGCGCGCGCCGACGCGACTTGTCGCTTCCTTGTCGAACTGGCTTTCCTGCCGGGAAATCGCATGAATTATGGTCCAGCTTGAACTCAACTCGGGTGGAACAGGTATCTGTGGAAACGCTGCCGTCACATAGTTCGCCAAGCCTGTATTGCGTGCATTGCGCCCGATCATGACGTTGAGATCTGGCCGACCGACGCGCGCTGCCAGTTCGGTTGCAAGCGCATGATCGACATCATTGTTAATGCCATTGGCAAGACTGCGAACGAACAGACTTTGATCTATCCAATTTCCCGATTGTCCAAGGGCGACAAGCGCTTTGACGACAGAGCGCCGGTTGAAACTCTCGCGCTGCGTGGCGGACACATCCAAGGATCGTGTGTCTGCAAGCAACGCCGGCCTTCGACCAAGGCGTTCAGAGGCGAGTTGACCATGAAACTGGTCAAAAAAGCGAGCAGCACTCTCATAAACGGGTTGCGCCTCATCGCGACGCCCGGCGGCATCCAGGGCCCGGCCTGCCCAATAGAGGCCGCGTGCTTGGGTCTGCGGGGATTTGGCAGCCGCAGCATAACGTTGAAACATCTTCGCGGCGTCTGCTGGGACATTCAGCTTGTTAAGGGCCGTTGTGGCCGCCAACCAGACGAGGTCGGTATAGGCATCACGCTCGGCAAAGGGTCGGTCACGGACGACAGTGCCCGGCGCATAGGCCGTGTCCGCTCGGCTCGCGATGTCATAGGCGACTTGCCAGTCGCCGGCTTTTGCGGCCTCCTGTGCCGAAAGCAGGAGCATTTGAAGCCAAACGTCGGGCGCTGCCGGAAACGCCGAGAGCGACGTGCTGTTGCGGAGCATCTGACGGGCGATCGCGGATTGGCCGGTATTGCGCAGCCACCACATGTAATCGACAAAGAAGCCTGGATCAGAACGCAGCCCCGCAGAGGCATAGGCAAGCCGGTCTGGGGCATCCGCAGCCTTGGTCAACAAGGATAGTCGCACGTCGAACAGAGGTCGGCGGGCGGCGCTTGTTAGGCCTATTTGCCTTGCCGCAGCTGTGGTTGACCGCGCCCACAGCAATTTGTCCATGCGTCGGTCATGCTCTGCTGGCGTCAGCACAGATCCAAAGCGTGTAAGCAAACGTGATTCATCATCGCTGGATAATACGCCGGCTGTCCATGCGCTGCGGGCCGCATCTGCAGCCTCTTCGCGACGATCCTGTTCATCCAGCGCTTCGGCATAACGAAGGAACGCGGTGGGCGACTGAGGCGGAAATTTTCGAAAATAGGCGATAATGGCGCTGGCACTATCGACGCCCGGACGGATCATGCGCTCCGCATTTTTCCGGAACGTCGCTTCACCCGGCCAGCCCTGGTTAACCGCAAGAAAATTGGCATATGCTGAAAAGGGCAAAGTGTCGCTGCGTCGAAGCGTATTCCACTGGCTCAAAGCGATGGATGTCGGGTCTGTCAGCGCGATCGTCGGGGCCGAAGGCGGGGCAGGGATCGGCATCGCAGACGATGATCCTGCACCAGCAGATGTGTTGGCCAGAGCGCCGTCCGCTATCCAAAGCACCGGCGTGAATAGAAAAGCCTTCAAGCTGCGAGACAACATGCTGGACATTATGGGGTACGCATCCTTATTTGACACTGAACGACAAGCCGCCACTCGCGTCTCCTTATGACGCAATGCGGTAACTAGGTGAAGGGCTGCCCTGCATGTTTTCGGGCTCAATTCCGGCGCTCGTGACGCCATTTCGTAATGGCCAGGTGGATGAGGATGCCTTTCGGCGCCTTGTTGACTGGCAAATCCACGAAGGATCCAGCGCACTCGTGCCGTGTGGTACGACAGGCGAAAGTGCGACGCTGTCATTTGACGAGCATTATCGCGTTATTTCTCTGTGCCTTGAAGTCGCCGACGGACGCGTACCCGTAATTGCCGGGTGCGGATCGAACGATACGGCGACGGCCGTGCGCCATATGGCCTTTGCCAAGTCAGAAGGTGCGGCCGCCGCTTTAGTGGTTGCCCCTTATTATAATCGCCCCAATCAGGAAGGCATGTACGCCCATTTCGCCCATCTAGCTGAAAAGAGCGACCTGCCGATCATCCTCTACAATGTGCCCGGTCGGACGATTACCGACATCCTGCCGGAAACAGTTGCGCGTCTTGCGGAAATCCCGAGCATCATCGGCATTAAGGATGCGAGTGGTAATCTCGCTCGGGTTGCATCGCACCGTCTCGCCTGTGGAACGGATTTCGTTCAGCTTTCCGGCAATGACGATATGGCTCTGTCGTTCAACGCAGCAGGCGGTGTTGGCTGCATTTCGGTCACGGCGAATGTTGCGCCGCGCCTTTGCGCTGAGTTTCAGGCGGCCTGCATGTCAGGTGACTATGATCGTGCCCGGGCCCTCAATGATCGCTTACACCCCTTGCACGGCGCGCTGTTCTCGGATGTCTCTCCAGGGCCAACGAAATATGCGCTGACAAAGGTTCTCGATAATTTCCCGGAAGACGTGCGCTTGCCAATGACGCCCGCGTCTGCCGGATCGCGTTCCATTGTGGATGCCGGGTTGGAGCATGCTGGTCTCATCTGATGGCACGCCCACGTCCAGCCACATTTGATAAGCTCAAAACCGTCGCCGAGAACCGGCGGGCGCGGTACGACTATTTTATCGACACGACCTATGAGGCAGGCCTTGCCCTGACCGGGACGGAAGTGAAGGCATTGCGGGGTGGAGAAGGCTCCATTGCGGAGAGTTATGCCGAAGTGACCAACGGAGAAGTCTGGCTCGTCAACGCCAACATTCCGGAATTCAGCCACGGCAACCGCTTCAATCATGAGCCCAAGCGCCCGCGCAAGTTGCTGCTGCATGAGCGGGAGATCAACAAGCTGCACGGTGCCGTCGCACGTGATGGCATGACGCTGGTGCCGCTCTCCATCTATTTCAATTCTCGAGGCCGTGCGAAGGTCGAGCTGGCGCTCGCCAAGGGTAAGAAGGCACATGACAAGCGGGAAACGATCAAACAGCGGGATTGGAAGCGCGAAGCGGGCCGCATTATGAGGGACCGCGGGTGAGCCGGCTCAAATCATGGATCCGGTCCCAAGCGCCGAGCCGGGAGAGCTTTGAACGCAGCCGCTTCCTGCGGCCATTTGCGCAACGCGTCTTTCATCCGGCGTTGTGGCGTTTTACGCGTCGTTCTGTGCCGCGCGGTGTGGCGCTGGGCCTGCTTGTCGGTATTTTCCTGCTCATTCCCGGCATTCAAATTGCAGGGGCGGCTCTCCTCGCGCTTCCATTTCGGGCCAATATTCCATTGGCTGCTGCGATGACATTTTTGAGCAATCCAGCAACAACGCCGTTCATTCT
>CAJBSR010000245.1 GCA_903958285.1 uncultured Sphingomonadales bacterium | reverse complement strand
TCAAACAGCACACCATACATATCGAACACTTCGCGTTCCAACCAGCCGGCGACCGGCCAGATGCCCGTGACAGACGGCACCGGCACGTCCTCATTGGTGCGCACATGCACGCGAATGCGGTGGTTCTTGGTCAGCGAGAGGAGGCAGTAGACCACCTCAAAGCGCGGGTCCTGATCGGGCCAGTCGACACCGGCGATTTCCATCAGCTGCTGATAAGCACACTCATCACGCAGCGCGATCATCGCTTCGACAAGGCGCGACGTGACGACCGTGACAGCGATTTCGCCATGCACTTCGTCAATGCTGACCACATCCTTGCCAAGCACTTTGGCGATCGCGTCAGCAACGCCATCATTGCTGGTATAACGGGGGGCGGAATGGCTCACCGGGTCACCGTGCCTTCACGGCGGATCTTCCGCTGCAATTGCATGATGCCGTAAAGCAACGCTTCGGCGGTCGGCGGGCAACCGGGGACGTAAATGTCCACCGGCACGATGCGATCACATCCACGCACGACGCTGTAGCTATAGTGATAATAGCCGCCGCCATTGGCGCAGCTGCCCATCGAGATGACATATTTCGGATCGGACATCTGATCGTACACGCGACGCAGAGCCGGAGCCATCTTGTTGCAGAGCGTGCCGGCGACGATCATCACGTCCGACTGACGCGGTGACGCGCGCGGAGCAGCGCCGAAACGCTCAAGGTCATAACGCGGCATGTTCACGTGGATCATTTCCACAGCGCAGCACGCCAGACCGAACGTCATCCACCAGAGCGAACCGGTGCGCGCCCATTGGAACAGCTCTTCGGTCGACACGACGAGGAAGCCCTTATTGGACAGCTCATCGTTCAGGCCGTTGAAAAAGCTCAGATCGGGAAGTGTCCCGGGAGGCGGAGCTGCCGTCAGATCTACTCCCATTCGAGCGCTCCCTTCTTCCACGCATAGACAAGGCCGAGAACCAGTTCACCCAAGAAAATCATCATGCCTGTCCAGCCAGCCCAGCCGGTCCATTCCAGGCTGACAGCCCAAGGGAACAGGAAGGCGGCTTCAAGATCAAAGACGATGAAGAGGATGGCAACGAGATAGAAGCGCACGTCAAATTGCGCCCGGCTGCCTTCAAAGGCGGGAAAGCCGCATTCATACTCGGTGAGCTTTTCCGGCGTCGGGTTGTGCGTGCCCGTGAGGCGCGAGATCGCCATCGGCAGAAACACAAATGCGCTCGACAAGATCAATGCGATTGCCAGAAACAGCAAAATCGGCAGATATCCGGCAGCAACCGAGGACATAATCGACTTTTCCCATGGGTCCGGCAGGAAACCGGAATCGCCGCGCTTTAGGCCAGCAAACGGCCTATCGCAAGCGCACTAAGGGCCATTTTAGAGCCCCGTCGGGGATAAACTTACGCCACCACGCAGGAAGGACCCGAAATCGGGCCCATTCCGTATGCTCTACTTACGATATTCAGCTTAGCGGAGCGCGCCGGCGACGAGCTTGTGCAGCTTGGAATGCAGGCCATCATTGGCTGCCAGAAACTCCTGACGTTCCATGCAGCGTTCCCCGCCGCGAAAGTCCGTCACAAAGCCGCCCGCTTCACGGACGAGGAGGATCCCTGCCGCAACATCCCAAGGCTGGAGCTTGCTTTCCCAAAAACCGTCATATCGGCCTGCAGCCACCCAAGCGAGATCGAGCGAGGCCGCGCCAAAGCGACGAATGCCTGCGACATTGGGGGCGACGGCGCCAAAAATGCGCACCCATTCGCCCATGTCGCCATGGCCCATGAACGGAATGCCCGTGGCAATGAGTGCATCGGCCATATCCCGACGAGAAGACACGCGCAGGCGCTGGTCCTGAAGCCAAGCCCCCCGCCCCTTTTCAGCCCAGAAGCTCTCATCCGTCATCGGATTGTAGACGAGCGCTGTCGTCACTTCCCGGCGACCGCCGGTCAGTTCTTCTTCCACCGCAATCGAAATCGCGAAATGCGGAATGCCGTGGAGAAAGTTCGTCGTGCCATCAAGTGGATCGATGATGAAACGCGGCTTATCCGGATTATTGACGATCTCGCCCGCTTCTTCGAACAGGAAATTCCAGTCCGGCCGCGCTTTGACCAACTCGTCATAGATGGTGCGTTCGGCCGCAATGTCTGCCTTAGACACGAAATCGGCCGGGCCTTTGCGGCTGACCTGCAGATGCTGGACTTCGTTAAAGTCGCGGCGCAGCTTACCACCGGCCTTGCGCGCGGCGCGTTCGATGACGGTCATGATACCGGAATGGGCTGGCACGATGGAATGTCCTTTGGTTTCAGGAAGCGGATCGCGGGCATCCTGAAGTGTAAACTAAAACACCGTTTGTGCTGAGCTTGTCGAAGCACTGTCCTTATAGAAGGACGGCCCTTCGACAGGCTCAGGGCAAGCGGAAATCAGGGAGCGTTAATCCGCGCGCTTCACATATTCCTGCGCATAGACGTCAACGATGATCCGGGTGCCGGCCGAGATATGCGGCGGGACCATCACGCGCACGCCATTGTCGAGAAGCGCGGGCTTGAACGAGGACGAAGCCGTCTGGCCCTTCACCACGGCGTCGGCTTCGACGATGGTCGCTTCCACCTGATCGGGCAGCTGCACGGAAATCGGGCGATCATCATACAGTTCGAGGACAACGTCCATGCCATCCTGCAGGAAGGCCGCCGCGTCGCCGAGCATGTCGCGCGGCAGCGTGATCTGGTCGTAATTGTCCTTGTCCATGAAGACGAGCATGTCGCCGTCAACGTAGAGATACTGGAAGTCCTTCGTATCGAGGCGGACCCGTTCGACCGTTTCCGATGAGCGGAAGCGGTTCTGGCTCTTGCGGCCGTCGATCAGGTTCTTCAGTTCGACCTGCATGTACGCACCGCCCTTGCCGGGCTGCGTGTGCTGGATCTTCACGGCGCGCCACAGGCCGCCTTCGAATTCAAGGATGTTGCCGGGACGAATGTCCACGCCGCTGATCTTCATGAGTCACCTGTACGAATTTGAAAGAGCGGAGGCGCCACTAACCCAAGCCGCCCGTTCCGGCAAGGGGCGCTCAGTGCCCTATCGCCTTCAAAAGGGCGGCAACAGCGACGGACTCACCGGCAGGATCATTCCAAACCGCGCCAGAAACGGCAATAAAGTCCGCGCCTGCCGCCACAAGCGGCGCAGCATTGGCCGCCGTAATGCCGCCAATGGCAACGCACGGAATAGGCGACACAACGGTCCACCAGCTCAAGATGGCAGGATCTGCCTGATGCTGCACTTCTTTGGTTGTCGTTGGGTAGAAGGCGCCGAACGCAACATAGTCCGCGCTCGCCTCCCCTGCTTCCATCGCAAAGTGGCGGCTATTGTGACAGGTGACACCAATCTGCGCGTCACGGCCCAGCACCTCGCGGGCCTCCCGCGGGTCGCCATCGTCCTGCCCCAGATGCACGCCGTCCGCACCCAGCCGCTTGGCGAGGGCGATGCTGTCATTGATGATGAAGGCAACGTCACGCTCTGCGCAAAGCTTCTGGACGGTTTCTGCCGCCCGGGCGATGGCGTGCTCGTCCATGTCTTTCAGCCGCAACTGGAAAGCCGCAATTGGCCCGACGTCAAACGCTGCTTTCAGCCGATCGGTGAAAGCGACATCGATAGATGGCGGCGAGATGAGGTAAAGTTCGGCAGGCTCACGGTCTTCGCGCGCGAAGCGTTCGGCAAAGCCCTCGGGTACTTCGGGGAGTTCAAGATTATCCATGCCGGGCGCTATAGGGCGGTGGGCCCGCGAGTGTAAGCCCCACCCTCATTCAGCTCATCCTGAGCCTGTCGAAGGATCGTTCTATTCTTTTCGGTTCAGGTGAACAGAAAAGTACCGCCCTTCGACAGGCTCAGGACAAACGGGATTGAATCAACCGATTACGCCGTCTTGGTCGTCGACGCCGTGTAAATGTCGCCAATGGCCGACCCAAGCGAGGCATCGAACTCCGCATCCGTCATCTGGTGACGCAGATCTTCCAACAGCGCGCGGCTGAAGCTGGCGATGATGCCGCGGTTCTTGGCGAGTTCGACGCACGCCTCAGGACGCTTGAAGCCGCCCGACAGTGCGACAACACGCAAGACGCGCGGATGATCAACAAGCGCGTCGAAATGGCCCGGCGTGACCGGCAGGCTAAGCTTGAGCATGACCTTGTCGGTGCCCGGCATGGCGTCGAGCGCCTTGATCATTTCATCAAGCAAGATGGCGTCGCAGTCGGCGCGTTCCGGGCTCTTGATGTTGATTTCGGGCTCCAGCATCGGGACGAGACCGCCTGCGAGCACCTGAAGACCGATCTCGACCTGCTGCTTTACGATGGCAGCAATACCTTCGCGGTTGGCAAGGTTGATGACTGAGCGTTCCTTGGTGCCGAACACGCCGAGCGCCTTCGACTTGGCGAGCAGTGCGTCAAGTTCCGGCATCGGCTTCATCAGCTGGACGCCATTGGCTTCGTCTTCCAGACCCTTGTCGATCTTGATGAAGGGCACAACGCCCTTGTCCCAAAGCGCGGCCGGCGTCGGCTTGCCGCCGACCTGACCGTCCATCGTCTTTTCAAACAGGATGGCGCCTACAACCTTTTCACCGGTGAAGGCGGGCGAGGAAATGATGCGGCTGCGCATCTGGTGGATCAGCGCGAACATTTCTTCGTCGCCATGATAGGCGCTCTCTTCAATGCCGTAGCCGAGCAGTGCCTTGGGGGTGGAGCCGCCGCTCTGGTCGAGCGCTGCGATAAAGCCTTTGCCGCTGGCAATTTTTTCCATCATTTTCGGGTCTGTCATCTTCTTGTCCTTCGCTGCATTCGAATGCGGTGTTGTGCAAAAAACATCCCGGAAAACAGAGCCTTCCGGGATGATCGAATTAGTCCTTCTGGAGCGCGGCGACGCCGGGAAGCACGCGCCCCTCCATCCATTCCAGAAACGCGCCGCCTGCTGTCGAGACGAAGCTGAAATCATCGGCCACGCCCGCATGGTTGAGCGCAGCAACTGTGTCGCCACCACCCGCGACGGACACAAGCGAGCCTTCCTTGGTGAGCGCGGCTGCTGTCCGGGCAAGCGCCACTGTCGCTTTGTCGAAAGGCACCGTCTCAAACGCGCCCATCGGGCCGTTCCAGACAAGCGTGCGACAGGTCTTCAATACATCTGCCAGCGCTTCAACAGCCGCCGGGCCGACATCAAGGATCATCTCATCCGCTGCAACCTCATGCACGTTGCACGTCCGCAGTGAGGGCGGGTTTGCGGCAAATTCCTTCGAGACGACAACATCGTAGGGCAGATGCACGGTGCATCCGGCCTTGTCCGCTGCATCGAGAATGTCCTCGGCGGTGCCTGTCAGGTCATGCTCGCACAGCGACTTGCCCACATCGATCCCGCGTGCGGCGAGGAAGGTATTGGCCATGCC
>CAJBSR010000244.1 GCA_903958285.1 uncultured Sphingomonadales bacterium | reverse complement strand
GCCCTTGGTTGCGCGGGCGACCATCTGACCATAATCGGCGGGAGAGGGCGGGTTTTCATCCGCCTTATAGGGCACGCCAAGCCCGCCGCCGAGGTCAACGCGCTCGATCTTGTGACCCATGCCGCGCAGGTCTGCAACGAGCTGGCCGATGCGGCCATAAGCGGCTTCCAGCGGATCAAGATCGAAGAGCTGGCTGCCGATGTGGAGCGCGACACCCTGCATGGACAGGCCGGGAAGTCCGGCCAGCCGGTCAAAGATGGCAGGCGCCAGATCAATGGCGACTCCGAACTTGTTTTCCTTCTTGCCGGTCGAGATTTTGGCGTGGGTTCCGGCATCAACATCGGGGTTCACGCGCAGGGTGGCGACGGCCGTCTTGCCCTTGGAGGCGGCGATCTGGGCGAGGACAACGCCTTCTTCTTCCAGCTCAATATTGAACTGGCCGATGCCGACATCGAGTGCCTGTTCCAGCTCGGCGCGGGTCTTGCCGACGCCCGAGAACACGACGTCCTCAGGCTTCATGCCCGCCGAAATCGCCCGCGAAATCTCGCCTCCTGAGACGACGTCCGCGCCATAGCCCTGCTTTGCGAGGACGCGCAGGACGGCGCGGTTTGGATTGGCCTTGATGGCAAAGGCGATATGCGAACGTCCGACCGGCGCAATGCCTTCACGGAAAACCTGCGCGTGTCGCTCCAGCGTCGCACGGGAGTAGACATAGACTGGCGTGCCCACTTCGTCGGCAATGCGGGTCAGCGGGACGTCCTCGGCGTGGAGGATGCCGTTCTTGATCTGAAAATGGTCCATGGAATTCTTAGCCTTTCGGCGGGAGGTCAAACTTATCGTCGCGGCGTTCTTCCGAGCGTCTCAAAAGCTCGTCGCTGCGTTTGGGGTTGGCCTGCGTGGAAGGTGCAATCATCTCTTCAACGGTCGGCTGGGTCTGCACGTCCTCCGGTTTGACCGGCATGCTCGCCCCGTCTTTGGGTTTGAGTTTCACGCGCCCGCCGCAAGCCGAAAGGGCCAGTGACAGAGAAACGGCGAGGGCAAGAGCGCGAATCATGAGATGCCCAATAGCGTCTTTGCATCCGCAATGCGCGCCCGAACCTGTGCAGGCGCGGTGCCGCCATGGCTCATCCGGCTAGCCACCGAAGCGTCGACGGTCAGGACGGAGTAGACGCTGTCGTTGATCGCGGGGTTGATTGCCTGAAGATCGCCCAAGGGAAGGGCGGCCAGCGCCAGGCCCTTTTCCTCAGCCAGCTTGACCGCACGGCCGGTTACATGATGCGCCTCACGGAAGGGAAGGCCCGCTTCCCGCACCAACCAGTCGGCCAAATCGGTCGCGGTCGCAAAGCCGCTCTCGGCGAGCGCGCGCATCCGGTCTGTCCGGAAGGTGACGCTCTGCGTCATGCCCGTCATCGCCGCGATGGAGAGCGCCAGCAGGTCATACGCCTCAAACACCGGCGGCTTATCGTCCTGCATGTCCTTGGAATAAGCGAGCGGCAGGCCCTTCATCGTCATCATCAGCGCATTGAGGCAGCCGGTGATCCGCCCAGCATGGCCGCGCACCAGTTCGACCGCATCGGGATTGCGCTTTTGCGGCATGATCGAGCTGCCGGTTGACCATTGGTCGGGCAAAGCGACAAAGCCAAAGGGCTGTGAGGCCCAGATGATGATCTCTTCCGACATGCGGGAGAGGTGGAGCGAACACTGGCTCGCCGCCATCAGATAATCGAGCGCGAAATCGCGGTCAGACACGCTGTCGAGGCTATTGTCGGTGGGCTTTGCAAAATCGAGAGCCGCCGCTGTGGCGTGGCGGTCAATCGGGAAGCCGGTCCCAGCAAGGGCGGCGGCCCCGAGCGGGCACTCATTCAACCGGCGACGCGCATCGGCAAAACGATCCCGGTCACGCCGGATCATTTCATACCAGGCCATCAGATGGTGGC
>CAJBSR010000243.1 GCA_903958285.1 uncultured Sphingomonadales bacterium | reverse complement strand
GCTGGTCACAACGAAGAAGCTGCATCTGCGCTCGATCATCTATGAACTTTTGTGGTTCCTCAAAGGCGATACCAACGTCCGCTGGCTCAACGAGAACAAGGTCAGCATCTGGGACGAATGGGCCGACGCCAATGGCGACCTTGGTCCCGTTTACGGCAAGCAGTGGCGCCATTGGGAAACCGCCGACGGCCAAAGCGTCGACCAGATTGCCGAACTCGTCCAACAGTTGAAGACCAACCCTGCCTCTAGGCGACAGATCATCACGGCATGGAACCCCGGCGAGATTGGCCAGATGGCGCTCGCGCCCTGCCACTGCCTGTTCCAGACATGGGTGGGCAATGGCAAGCTGTCGCTCCAGCTCTACCAGCGCAGCGCCGACGTGTTTCTGGGTGTGCCGTTCAACATCGCCTCCTACGCTTTGCTTACCCATATGCTCGCCGATCAGGCCGGGCTGGAGCCGGGCGAGTTCATCTGGACGGGCGGCGACTGCCACCTTTATTCCAACCATCTGGATCAGGCGCGGCTACAATTGTCGCGCGAGCCCAAGCCGCTGCCCAAGCTTGTCATCAAGCGCACGCCCGACAGTATTGACGGCTATACCTATGAGGATTTCGCCATCGAAGGTTATGACGCGCACCCGCACATTTCAGCGCCGGTGGCGGTATGAACCATCCCGAAATCGTCCTGATCGTCGCCCGGGCAGACAATGGCGTGATCGGCGTGGACGGGAAGCTCCCCTGGCATTTACCGGCTGACCTGCGCCACTTCAAACAGCTGACGCTCGGCGTGCCAATGATCATGGGCCGCAAGACGTTTGACAGCCTGCCCGGCCTCCTGCCCGACCGGCGGCACATCGTCCTCACGCGCAATGAAGAATGGGCGGAAGAGGGCGCGGAAGTGGCGCACAGCGTGGAAGAAGCGATGCGCATGGCCAATGCTCCGCACGTCTCCATCATCGGCGGTGCTGAAATCTACCGCCTGTTTCTGCCCCATGCCGACCGGATCGAACTGACCGAGGTGCATCTGAAGGCCAAAGGCGATACGCAGATGGACCCCCTCGGGCCGGACTGGATGGAAGTCGCGCGGACAAGCCATGTGGCAGAGGGCGAACGCCCCGCCTTTGATTTCGTGACGCTCAAACGGAGGGGATGATGCGTCGTATTACTGCCGGTTTTGCGCTGCTACTGCTCGTGGCCGTTGCCTGCTTTTTCCTGTTCGCGCCCAAGCTGGCCGAAGAATCGATGAACAAGATCGTGCCGACCACACAGAAGGTCAGCGCGCGGGCGGAGGCGCTGCACAAGAGCCTTTTCATTGCCGATCTGCACAGCGACACGCTGATGTGGAAACGCAGCCTGCTGGACCCCGTCCAGCGCGG
Source organism: uncultured Sphingomonadales bacterium (assembly GCA_903958285.1). GTDB lineage: Bacteria > Pseudomonadota > Alphaproteobacteria > Sphingomonadales > Sphingomonadaceae > Aquisediminimonas. The sequence goes on along the minus strand of CAJBSR010000243.1, from coordinate 13,821 downwards.
TCATGTTGATCTGCCGCGCCTTGAGGCCGGGCATGTGGGGCTACAGGTCTTCTCCTCGGTCACAAAGACGCCAAGCGGCCAGAATTACGATGCAAATTCGGCAGACACCGACAATATCACGGCGCTCGCCATCGGGCAGATGCAACCGCCGCGCACATGGACGTCGCTGCTGGAACGTTCGCTCTGGCATGCCGAAAAACTGAACCGCGCGGAAGCCGCCTCAAAGGGGTCGCTCCTTATCGTGCGAACCAAAGCCGATCTCGATAAGCTGATCGCACAGCGCGGCAACAAGCCGGTTCCGGTCGGTGCGCTCCTCTCCATCGAAGGCCTCCAAAACCTGGAGGGCAAGCGCGCCAATCTTGATGTGCTGTTCAAGGCGGGCTTCCGCATGGCGGGCTTTGCGCATTTCTTCGACAATGAAGTCGCAGGCTCGATGCACGGCATGAAGAAGGGCGGCCTCACCTCGCTTGGGCGGCAGGTGATGGCCGATATGGAAGCGCGTGGCATGGTCGTCGACATTGCCCATTGCAGCCACCAATGCGTGGGCGAGATCCTCGCGGCGGCCAAACGCCCCGTTGTCTCCAGCCATGGCGGCGTGCAGGCGACGTGCAAGGTCAACCGCAATTTGACGGACGACGAAATCCGCGGCGTGGCCAAAACCGGCGGCGTCATCGGTATCGGCTATTGGGATGCGGCCATTTGCTCCACCGACCCGCGCGCCATTGCCAAGGCGATGCGCCATGTCCGCGATCTGGTGGGCATTGATTATGTCGGGCTCGGCTCCGACTTTGACGGCGCGACAACGACGCCGTTCGACACCGCAGGCCTGACCCATGTCACCCAAGCGCTGATCGATGAAGGCTTCACCGATGCCGACATAGCCAAGGTGATGGGCGGAAACGTGCTGCGCGTCCTGAGGGCGGTCTTGCCGCCGCGCTAAGGCGTTCCTATAGCCCGCCGCGATGGAACGACTTGATGGCAATGCCCTGATACCAGACGCCTTTCGCGGCGGCGTGGTTGCGCTTGGCAATTTTGACGGCGTCCATGCCGGGCATCAGGCCGTCATTGGCAAAGCCGTGGCTTTGGCCCGTGCACGCGGCGTGCCCGCCTTGGTCGCGACATTTGATCCGCATCCGATCCGCCATTTCGCGCCCGACGCCCCGCCCTTCCGCCTGACCACACTCGACCAGCGCCAGCACTATCTGGCACAGGCCGGGGCCGATGCGATGGTCGTGTTCCACTTTTCCAGCATGCTTGCCAATGTGACGGCAGAGGCCTTTGTGACCGACTGGCTGGGCGGCCATCTGGGCGCATCCGGCGTCGTAACAGGGGAAGACTTCACCTTCGGCAAAGGGCGTGGCGGCAATATCACTGTGCTGCGCGAGATCGCGGGCACGCTGGGCATGTCTTGCGATGCGGTCGGCCCGGTCTGTGATGCCGATGGCCCCATTTCCTCCAGCCGCATCCGCAAAGCGCTGCAGTCCGGCGATTGTGAAACAGCAACCCGCCTTTTGACGCGCCCCTTCGCTGTTGAAGGCACGGTGCAGCATGGCGACAAGAACGGCCGCAAGCTCGGCTTCCCCACCGCCAATATTGATATGGGGAATTACTTGCGGCCCCGTTACGGCATCTATGCTGTGCGCGGTCTTTTGCCCGATGGCCGTGTGGTTGATGGCGCAGCCAACCTCGGCGTACGCCCGACCTTTGATCCGCCAAAAGAACTTCTGGAACCCCATTTCTTTGATTTTAAAGAAGATCTCTATGATCAAGTCATAGAAGTCGAATTTCATTCCTTCATCCGGCCGGAAAAAAAGTTTGACAGTCTGGATGAATTGATGAAGCAGATGGACCGCGACTGTGACACAGCAAGGACCATTTTGAAATCATGCGCGTCTGGGCCACTGTCCACTGGCTGATTATCGCCAGCATCATCGTCGTATCTTTAATCAATGCTTCATGGATTGCGCCGGTGCAGCGCGGGGCGCTGGACCTGATCGCCGCAGGTTCTGCGCGCGGAGCGGCGGCGAATGCGCGGTGTGACAGCACCACCATCTTTGGCGCGGTGGACCGGATGTTCATGGACCGTGCCGACCGCGTTGTCGTGAATGTCCGACGGGCGGGAGATGAATTCCGCATCGTGCTGCCAACCATAACGTCCTGCATTGAGGATGCGTCCGCCGCACCGACGCCCGAAGGCTTTGCCCGCCAATATCCGCGACGCCGTTTTGTCTTTGATGTCGGCGGGGATGCCCGCGCCTTTGATGCGCTGGCCAAAGGGTTTACAGCCGCCGGCCAAGCCCTCGACGCCCGTCAGGCCGTGATGGCCAGCGCAGAGGTGGCCGCCCATGCCCGCGCGGCTGCGCCCGGCATTTGGGCCTTTGATCTGGCGGCGGCGCGCAAGTGCACCGACGATTATCTCTGGACCGGATGGACTGGCTTCGTCCCCGAAAGCTGCAAAGGCCAGACAGCGCTTATCTCGCTGGATGCGCAATGGTCCTCCTGGGGCTGGCCCAACCGCTTCCTGACGCGGATGGCCGGCGCCAACACCCGCACGATCCTGACCGGACCGGCAGACTCCGGCGGCGTGAGGGTGGTCGAACAGATCCCTGAAATCCCGCGCGACTTTAAAGGATCAGTCTGGGTGGAGGATATTTCCGCCATCGGCCCTGCGCTTCGGAACTAGAGTCGCCACCAAGGCTTTATTTGCGGCCGCGCATCCCGTAAGGCCCGCCGGTCATGACAGAAGCACCGCGCCCCGAAGCCAAAGACTATAGAGACACCGTCTTCCTGCCGAAGACCGACTTTCCCATGAAGGCCGGCCTGCCGCAAAAGGAACCGGGTATTCTCGCCAAGTGGCAGGAACAGGATTTGTACCGCGCCCTGCGCGATGCGCGGAAGGGCCGCGAAAAGTTCATCCTGCATGATGGCCCGCCTTATGCGAATGGCGACATGCACATCGGCCATGCGCTCAACCATATCCTGAAGGACATGGTCGTCCGCACGCAGAGCCTGCTCGGCAAAGACGCGCCCTATGTGCCCGGCTGGGATTGCCACGGCCTTCCGATCGAATGGAAGGTTGAGGAAGAATATCGCAAGAAAAAGCGCAATAAGGACGAGGTTCCCGTCGAGGAATTCCGCGCCGAATGCCGCGCTTATGCCCAAAACTGGGTCAACCGCCAGCGCGAGCAGCTCAAGCGCCTCGGCATCAATGGCGATTGGGACAACCCCTACCTCACCATGCACTTCGACGCCGAAGCGACGATTGTCGGCGAGCTGCTGAAGTTCGCCGAAAGCGGCCAGCTCTATCGCGGCGCCAAGCCGGTGATGTGGAGCCCGGTTGAAAAGACCGCGCTCGCCGAAGCCGAAGTGGAATATGAGGACATCACCTCGACGCAGATCGACGTGGCGTTTGAGATTGTGGACTCGCCGATTGCTGAGCTCGTCGGCGCCTATGCGCTAATCTGGACGACGACGCCTTGGACGATCCCCGTCAATCAGGCGATCGCCTACGGACCTGATATCGAATATGTTTTGGTGCATTTCGGCGACCGTAGATACTTGGTTGCTGAAAACCTCTGCTATGCTCTTTCCATTCGTACTGGGGCCAACGAACATGGCACTGGCGCTCCCGCAAGTGGCGCTGCCAATGTAAAGATCTACCGAGGCGCCGACCTCGCCGGCACCATCGCCCGCCACCCGATGGCCAACCATCTCCGTCGCCCCGTGCTTGACACGGGGCTAGGCTTGTCTTCGGACGCAGCCGGCGAAAGCCAAGCCCCGCATCAGGTGCGGGGCGACGATTTTGAGCGGATGGTGGAATTTTTTGAACGCCCCCGTCCGTTCCTCCCCGGCGATTTTGTCACCACGGATAGCGGCACTGGCCTTGTCCATATGGCGCCGGACCATGGCGAGGACGATTTTGACCTCTGCAAGGCGCACGGCATTGAGCCGGTGTTCGCGGTGCTGGGTGACGGCAAATATCGCGACGACTGGGCCTGGCTCGGCGGCGAAGGCAGCGTCATCAACCCGAAGTTCAACGCGCCTGACGGCCCCATCTGCACCGCGCTGCGCGAGGCCGGTGGCCTGTTGGCCGCGAGCGCGGACTATAAGCACAGCTATCCGCACAGCTGGCGGTCAAAGGCGAAGGTCATCTATCGCTGCACGCCGCAATGGTTTGTGCCGATGGATAAGGACATGCCGGACGGCACGTTGCGCGAAAAGGCGATGACCGCGATTTCCCAGACCCGCTGGGTGCCGGAAAAAGGCCAGAACCGCATCACTGCGATGGTCGAAGGTCGCCCCGACTGGGTGCTCAGCCGCCAGCGCGCCTGGGGCGTGCCGATCACGCTGTTTGTCGACCGCAAGACCGGCCAGTATTTGAACGACCCCGCCGTCAACGCGCGGATCGTCGCAGGCGTCAAGGAACTGGGCGTCGACGCCTGGTCCGATGACCGTGCACAGGGTTATCTCGGCGACGCGTACAAGCTCGACGATTATGAGCGCGTGACCGACATTCTGGACGTCTGGTTCGACAGCGGATCGACCCATGCCTTCGTGCTCGAATCGGGCAAGTGGCCTGATCTCATGCGCCCCGAAGGCTATACCGGCCCGCTTGCCGACCTTTATCTTGAAGGCAGCGACCAGCATCGCGGCTGGTTCCAGTCGAGCTTGCTCGAAAGCTGCGGCACGCGCGGGCATGCGCCGTACAAGGCCGTCCTCACTCACGGCTTCACGATGGACCAGAAGGGCATGAAAATGTCCAAGTCGCTGGGCAACACCATCGACCCGTTGAAGGTGATGGAAACCTATGGCGCGGACATTATCCGGCTTTGGGCGCTCTCCGTCGACTTCACCGAAGACCACCGTATCGGCGACGAGATCCTGAAGGGGGTTTCGGACCAGTATCGCAAGCTGCGCAACACGTTCCGCTATCTGCTCGGCGCGTTGGATGGGTATGACCATGCCAGCGAGGGCGTTGAGCCCGCCGACATGCCGGAGCTGGAGCGCTATGTGCTCCATCTGCTATCCGGCCTTGATGCGACGCTGCGTCAGGCCATCGCGGACTATGACTTTAACGAATACACCCGCGCGCTGATCGACTTCTGCAATGAAGACCTGTCGGCCTTCTTCTTCGATATCCGCAAGGACAGTCTCTATTGCGACGCGCCAACGGACATTTCCCGTCGCGCCTATCGCACGACGCTCGACATCCTGTTCCAAGCTCTGATCCGTTATGCGGCCCCGGTGCTGGTGTTCACGGCCGAAGAAGTGTGGACGACACGCTTCCCGGATCGGGGCAGCCTCCATCTGCAGGAAATCCACCCCTTGCCCGACAGCTGGCAGGATGCGACCCTTGCCGAACGCTTCAAGGCCCTGCGTGCGCTGCGCGTGCAAGTGTCTGAAGCCATAGAGCCGATGCGTCGCGAAAAGATTGTCGGGTCCAGCCTTGCTGCCACCGTGACCGTCCCCGCCGATGCGCCCGAGGGTGATTTGGCTGAGCTGTTCATCACCGGGACAGTGACGCGCGGGCAAGGATCTGAGGTGACTGTCGCCCCCACCACCGACCATAAATGCGGCCGCTGCTGGCGCCATTTGCCGGAAGTGACGGCGGACGGCGATCTGTGCGGGCGCTGTGAGGGAGTGGTCAATGGCTGAGCGCCATCTGCGCCTTGGCTTTGGTTTGGCCGTCCTCCTGTTCGTCGCGGATCAGGCGCTCAAGACGGTCATGATTGGCCCGCTGGCGTTGCAGGCGGTGCAGCAGATTTACCTGCTGCCGATCCTCAACCTGACATGGGTTGAGAATTACGGCGTTGCGCTCGGCATGTTCCGCGCGGGCCATGATGCCGAACGCTGGATCTTGGTGGGCGTGACGAGTGTCATTGCGGCAGTCGTTGGGGTCTGGATTACCCGCGAAAAAAACCGCATGGACGTAATGGGCCTTGGCCTCGTCCTTGGCGGGGCACTGGGAAACATCGTCGACCGGGTGCGTTTCGGCTACGTCGTTGATTTCATCGATTTCCATATTGGCGGGTTCAGACCCTTTTTGGTCTTCAATCTTGCTGACGCGGCGATTACCATCGGAGTATTGGTGCTTCTGGCCCGGGCGTTTTTCACGCGCGATGCCAAAGCAGAAACGGAGACTGATAATGCGTAAGGTTATGGGTGTTGTGGCAGTCAGTGCGCTGCTTTCGGGCTGTGCCAGTGGCGGGCTGTTCAACCGCAAGTCTCCCGATGAGTTTCAGGTGACCCGTCTGGCGCCGCTCGTCGTGCCGCCAGATTTCGCGCTCGTCCCCCCTGCCGCCGGCAGCCCGCAGGCGCAGGCCGCAGACAGCTCGACACAGGCGTTGCAGGCGATGTTCGGTGGTCCTGCTGCACGTTCGAGTGCCGAATCGACCACGCTGAACGCCGCAGGCGGCGCACGGTCACAGCCGGGCATCCGCTCCAACGCGGGTGATCCGGGTACGGAAGTTGTCGATAAGGGCGCGACCACGCGGGACATTATCGCCGCACCGGAAGGTGATGGTCAGGCCGCGCGGACATCCACGCCGCAGTAACCGCCTGCAATCGGGCAAAAGAAAAAGGGCGGGGCCGCAAACACGGCGCCCGCCCTTTTCTTGTCTGAAAGGGGCCGGGCGAACCCGACCCCGAAGCTCAGATCAGATCAATCAGAACGACACGCCAACCGAACCAAAGAGGCCGCCCTTGGCGATATCCTTGCCGGTCGGGCTCCGCAGGGCGCCGGCCGCATAGCTGGTGTCGACATAGTTGAGGCCGAAGGTGACCTTACCCGTCGTGTACGATGCGCCGACCGACCAGTCCGTGTACTTGGAACCGCCCGACAGATAGCTGGCGGTGAAGGTGCGGCCGACGCCGGCGCTCAGGCTGACGCCCGTATCCGGAATCGAACCCGACAGACCGAGGTTCATGTAGAAGTTGTCGAGCTTACCCGCGCCGAGCGAGAGACCGGCCTGTTTGGGCGAATAGAAAGCCGCGAGCTTTGCGCTTACTGGACCGATCGTTTGCGACAGGCTGGTGTAGAGTTCCAGGAAGTCGGAATTGGTGCCCGGCGTAATCTTCGACGAACCCGGGTAATAGTAATAGAGACCACCCACATCGAGGGTCGTGGCGCCAAAGGTCTTCTTATAGCCGACGATCAGATCGATTTCCTGATCGCTGCCAGCGGCGATGTAATCATCCACCGAAGAGCCCCATACGCCTGCATAGAGGCCCGATTCGTGGGAAAGGGTAACGCCGGCCTGAACCGCGAAATCCTTGTCGGTCTGCGTGATGCCGCGGAAGCGGTAATCGCTGACGACAGCGACCGAACCAGAAACAGTGACGGCGGGTGTTTCTGCATCCTGTGCCATTGCGGGCGTTGCAGAAAGAGCGAGAGCGAGGCCCAGGAGAGGGCGAGAGAACGTGCGCATGGGTAAACCCCTTAATAGTTGTTGCGTCGTTCCGCCTGCGTTGCTGTCTGATGCCTCTCTCTGATGCAAGATCAGGGGGCCGCAGTTCCAGCGACACCCGAGTCATGACGACGCATTGTGCAATGCACAACAAAAAAATGACGTATTTGTTGCATTCGCGCTTCAATCGTTGCGCAAAGGCAACACTCAGCGCAAGTTAGCGCAGGCCTTTTGCATACGGGTGCAGGCATCCGTCAGGATCGCTTCCGACGTGGCGTAAGAGATGCGGAACCCCGGCGAAAGCCCGAAGGCGCCGCCATGCACCGCGGCCACTTCCACCTCTTCAAGGAAGTAGTCGATCAGCTCTTCATCGGTTGAGATCACCTTGCCGCCCGGCGTCGACTTACCCATCAGGCCCGAGACATCGGGATAGACATAAAAGGCGCCTTCAGGCGTCGGGCAGTGGACGCCCTCAATCTCGTTGAGCATCTTCACGACCAGATCGCGCCGGCCGCGGAAGCGTTCATTGCGGTCCTTCAGGAAGGACTGGTCGCCATTGAGCGCCGCTGTGGCCGCCGCCTGTGCGATGGAACAGGGATTGGACGTCGACTGCGATTGCAGCTTCGCCATCGCCTTGATCAGCCATTGCGGGCCACCGGCAAACCCGATGCGCCAGCCGGTCATCGAATAGGCTTTGGAACAGCCATTGACCGTCAGCGTGCGATCATACAGTTCAGGGCAGACCTGCAGGATCGTCGCGAACGGTGTGTCGGCATACCAGACATGTTCGTACATATCGTCTGTCAGCACCATCACCTGCGGATGACGGACGAGCACATCAGCCAAGCCTTTCAGCTCGGTCGCGGAATAGGCAGCGCCCGTCGGGTTGGACGGCGAGTTGAGCAGCACCCAGCGCGTCTTGGGCGTGATCGCCGCTTCCAGCTGCGCGGGCGTGATCTTATAGTTCTGCGAGGCAGGTGCCGCGATAAACACCGGCGTTCCACCGGCAAAGGCGACGATATCGGGATAGCTGACCCAATAAGGTGCGGGGATGATCACTTCATCGCCCGCATCAATTGTCGCGACGAGCGCGTTGAAGAGTGTGTGCTTGCCGCCGACGTTCACGCTGATCTGGGCGGGCGCATAGTCCAGCCCATTGTCGCGCTTGAACTTGGCCTGGATCGCGGCCTTCAGTTCGGCTGTGCCGTCGACATTGGTGTATTTGGTCTGGCCCTTGCGGATGGCTTCAATCGCGGCTTCCTTCACGAAGTCCGGCGTGTCGAAATCAGGCTCACCCGCCGACAAGCCGATCACATTGACGCCCTTTGCCTTCAGGTCCAGCACACGGCTCGTCATTGCGAGCGTGGCGGACGGCTGGATACGGTCAAGGGCGGCAGATGTCGTGCGCATGGCTGGGCGCTTTCCTTCAAAGAGCTAAGAAAATTGCGGTGCGCCGCGCCTATAGGCAAGCAATGCAACAGGGGCAACCGCTTGGGCGTTGTTTATGGTCAGACCAGCCGGGCGGGCAGGATGCCGCGAATCGCGTTGCCGATGAAGAATCCGCCCTTGAGGTCCTCGGCGCGCAGGTCGGCTTCTTTGGCGCGGCCTGCTTCGATCAGTTCGGACCGCAGCGTCCCCGGCAGCAGCCTACGCGACACAGGCGGCGTCAGCAGAACCCCGTCGCGTTCGACATAGAGCGTCGTAAAGCTGCCTTCGGTCAGGAAGCCGTCCGGGTCGGTGAACACCACCTCAAACGCACCGGCCTTAACTTTGGCCTCGTCATAGAAAGCGCGGTCGCTGGTTTTGTGGACAAGCCGGAAGTCGCTGACATCAACCGGAAGCGGTACCACCGCGACCGAAACAGGCCCTGATGGCGCAGGCGGCAGGTTGGAAATTTCGATGGCGACAGCACCGCTTTTGGCCAGAAGCAGCCGGAGGCGCTTGGCCTCGCGCAGGCGGAAGGTCGCGGCCTGCAATTCGTTGCGCACGGCATGGCGATCAAAGCTGAAATCCAGCGCCTGTGCGCTCGCCCGCATCCGCGAAAGGTGCAGGTCGAGCCGCTCAATCCCCTGTTCAGGGTCAAAACGCATCGTCTCAATCAGGTCGAAGCAGCGCTGGTCAGCCACAAACCGTCCCTTCGCCAGACATTCGGCCCATTCCTCTGCCACGCGGCTGTCAGCCACAATGCCGCCACCCAGGCCCAATGTGGCAATGGATTGCCCCGCTGGCAAATGCAGCGTCCGGATGGCCACGTTGAAGGCGGCGTTGCCATTGGGATCCACCCGGCCGATGCTGCCGGTATAGATGCCCCGCGGCGTCTCTTCGACCGCATCAATCACTTCCATCGCGCGGATCTTGGGGGCGCCGGTGATCGACCCGCAAGGGTAGATGGCGCGCAGCAGGTCCGCCGCGCCCCTGTTCGGTTGCAGGCGGGCCGTGACGGTCGAAATCATCTGATGCACCGTGGGGTAAGTCTCGACTTTGAAGAGCTGCGGCACTTCCACTGACCCCGGCTCTGCCACACGCGACACATCATTGCGGAGCAGATCAACGATCATCAGATTTTCGGCGCGCTGTTTGGGGTCGCTTTGCAGCTGCTCAATCAGCGCGGCATCCTCTTCCGGCGTTGCCCCGCGTGCGGATGTGCCCTTCATCGGCTTGGTCGTGACCTTGCCGTCGTGGAGCGCAAAGAAGAGTTCGGGCGAGAGCGAGAGGAGCCAATCGTCCCCCGTCCAGATGACACCACCAAAGCCTGCCTTCGCCCTTTGGCGCAGCCCGGCATAAAGCGCGAGCGGATGCCCGGCGGTGGACACCTCCGCCCGGATTGTCAGATTGGCCTGATAAATGTCGCCCGAAGAGATGAGCGCCTGCACCTTGGCCAAAGCCGCGTCATAGCCCGCCCGGTCAATCTTTGGGCGTGGCGCCCCGGCCCATCCGCTCGCCGCATCGGGGAGCAAAGCAGGCACATCTTCAGGCGCAATGTCTTCAAAGCCGTCAAACCGCCCAAACCAGGCAAGCGGCAAGCCGGAAGGACGCAGACGATCTGCCAGCCGGTCTTCCAGCAGCAACCCTGCCTCATAGGTGAGGAACCCCGCCCAATGGGCATTTCCCGTCGCCAACCGGTCCAGCAGAGTGGCCAGCGACGCCGCATCATGCGCGGTCACAATCTCCAGCGGATCACGGTAGAGCCGGGCAGGCGTCGCCTTGCCGCTGCGCGCATCATCCAGAAGGACGAAGGGACTGTCGGGGAACCGGCCTGCCATGGCGCGCCTCATGGCAGCCGCCGGCCGAAATTGCCAGTGCTGTGCTGTTGATACACAGCCGCACGGCCGCTACGCAGGACGTCATTTCACATTCCGCCAGAGGTCATCATGCGCCGGACATTGCTCGCCCTTCTTGTCGCCCTATCGTCCTCCTCCGCCTTTGCGCAGACCGTGGAGAAACCCACCGCCATCATCGTCGACGGTGTCCCTGCAGTGCCGACCGAACTCGCCACAGCAACGCGGCCCTATATGGAATATCGCACCGCAACCTTCCTCGGATGGCACCCCAATGACAAATCGATGCTCATCGCCACCCGGTTCGGCAATACGCAGCAATTGCACCGCGTCGCCAATCCCATGGGGGCGCGCACCCAAATCAGCTTTGAACAGGAACCGGTGGCGAACGGCAGCTGGGCGCCCAAGACGGCAGATGTGCTCGTCGTTGAAAAGGATGTGGGCGGCAGCGAGTTCTACCAGCTCTATACGCTAAAAGACGGGACGCTCACGCTGCTGACCGACGGCAAAAGCCGCAACCAGTTTTCGACATGGTCGGGCGATGGCACGCTGATCGCGTACAGCTCCACCAAGCGCAACGGCACCGACAGTGACCTCTATGTGATGGACCCGCGCGATCCCTCCACCGCGCGCATGGTCGCACAAGTGCAGGGCGGCGGCTGGGCCATCTCCACCTTCGCGCCTGATAAGAAGAGCGCGATTGTCGGAAATTACCGCTCGATCACCGATGTCGATCTTTACCGGCTCGATCTCGCAACCGGGGCGATGACGCCCATCGGCGATAAGGCGAAGGCGATCGCTTACGGGCAAGTCGATACTGCGCCCGACGGCACGCTTTGGGTGTTGAGCGATGAGGGATCGGACTTTCAGCGGCTCGGCACGCTGGACACTGCCACCGGCAAATTCACGCCCCGCGCACCCGCTGAAAAATGGGATGTTGAGACCTTCAAGATCTCCGGCGACGGTCGCTTCATCGCTTATGTGGTCAACGAAGCGGGCATCAGCCGCGTCCGCCTGCTCGACCCGGCAACCGGCAAGACGCGCACCGTTGACGCACTTCCGCTGGGCGTCGTGGGCGCGATGGACGTCTCGGATTGGGGCGAGATTGGCCTGAGCCTGTCGTCCGCCCGCAACCCCTCCGACGCCTATAGCATCAACCCCGAGACGCTGGCCGTGACGCGCTGGACCGCGAGCGAGACAGGCGGGCTGGATGCCGCCAAAAACGCCGAGCCGTCGCTGGTTGAGATCAAGAGCTTTGACGGCCTCAAAATGTCAGGCTTTCTCTACCAGCCCGACGCGACCAAATTCCCCGGCAAGCGCCCCATGCTGATGTGGGTGCATGGCGGCCCGGAAAGCCAGAGCCGTCCGGCCTTTATCGGCGCGTACAACTATCTGGTGAATGAACTGGGCATTGCGTTGTTCTACCCCAATGTCCGCGGCTCATCCGGCTATGGCAAGACGTTCGTCAGCCTCGACAATGGCGCCTTCAAGCGCGAGGACTCGGTGAAGGACATGGGCGCCTTCCTGGATGCGCTCGCCAAAGACCCCAATCTTGATGCGTCGCGCTTTGCGCTGACCGGCCGGTCTTATGGCGGCTATATGTGCTATGCCGCCGCTGTGCAGTTTGCCGACAAGCTGAAGAGCACACACTGCGTCGTCGCCATCTCCAACTTCGTGACCTTCCTTGAGACGACCCAAAGCTACAGACGGGATCTGCGCCGCGCCGAATATGGCGATGAGCGGGACCCCAAGCAGCGCGCCAAATTGCTCGCCATCTCGCCGCTGGAGCGCGTGAAGGAGATGAAGAAGCCCATGTTCACCGTGACGGGCGGCAATGACCCGCGCGTCCCCGCGTCCGAGGCCGAACAGGTGGTGGAGGCGATCCGTGCCAATGGCGGCACCGTCTGGCACCTGCTCGCCACCAATGAAGGGCACATCTGGGGCAAGAAGGAGAATAACGACTACGCCTTCTGGTCGGCGCTCCAATTCTACAAACAGACATTGCTGGGGGAGTAGAAAACGATTTTCGCGCAGAGGACGCAGAGACGATATCCTTACCTCTGCGATCTCTGCGTCTTTGCGCGAACCCGTCGCTTCTGGCTTCACCGATAAGAGCTGAATCCCGCATTTGCGCCCTTCCCTCAACCTGCCTATATCGACCCCATGACCCAATATCAGATCGTCACCGATGACACCGTCCCCGTCCGCTCCGGCGCCATTCGCCTGCATGGACCGGAAGCCTTCGATGGCATGCGCAGGGCAGGCAAGCTCGCGGCTGAAATCCTTGACGCGCTGGTGCCCTTCATTCAGCCCGGCGTGACGACGCAGGCGATTGATGATCTGGTCCGCGAGATGACGTTCGATAACGGTGCTGTGCCCGCCACGCTCAACTATCGCGGCTATACGCACAGCTGCTGCACCTCGATCAACCATGTCATCTGCCACGGCATTCCCGGCCCCAAGGCCTTGAAGAGCGGCGACATCGTCAATGTCGATGTCACCCCCATCGTCGATGGCTGGCACGGCGACACGAACCGCACCTATCTGGTTGGCGATGTGCCGATCAAAGCGCGGCGTCTGGTGGAAACCACCTTCGAAGCAATGATGCTCGGCATCGAACAGGCCAAGCCCGGCAACCATCTGGGCGATATTTCCCACGCGATTCAGGTGCATGCCGAACGGCAGCGCTTCGGCGTCGTCCGCGATTTCTGCGGGCACGGCATTGGCCGCTTGTTCCACGATGCGCCTGAGGTGGTCCATGTCGGTCGCCCCGGCACGGGGCCAGAGCTGAAGCCCGGCATGTTCTTCACCATCGAACCGATGGTCAATATCGGCCGCCCGGACTGCAAGGTGCTGGAAGACGGCTGGACAGCCGTGACCCGCGACCGGACATTGTCGGCGCAGTTTGAACACACGATCGGCATCACTGAAACAGGCTATGAGATCTTCACCAAGAGCCTTTCGGGACTCGATTTGCCCCACCGGCCAGCCGGAAGCGATTCGCTGGCCTGACAAGGGGTTGGCGCAACAAAATGTCGCGACACAGGCCTCTTGCTTAAATATTGAGCGATTTCTGCCTAAATATTAAGCATGCGTCTGCCGACCTGCCCGCTTTCCAAACAGCGCTGGGTAGGATT
>CAJBSR010000242.1 GCA_903958285.1 uncultured Sphingomonadales bacterium | reverse complement strand
CGTGCCTGGTGACTGCCGATGAACTGGTCATGGGCACGCCCGGTGGCGTAGGCTATGCCCGTACGCCGCCAGTGTGGATGAAGGCCGATTCGAAATGGCGACCATTCGCGCAGTGCCCTATGAAATTCCGAACGACGGCCCGGTCGACCAGGCCCTCGGCTGACATCCGGCTGAGCGCCTCGCGCAGGGGGCTGGCACCGACCTTGTAGCGCTGGCTCGGGTGATGCCGCCAGCGCCATTGCCAGAGGACTCCAAGGGTGGCTTGCGTGCCATGGGTGGTGGTGTTGAGGATGCTTGGAGCAAAACCCCTGGTTTTGGCTACTCTGCGCGGTACTCTGAATGTGCAGAGAACGCCCCTGCTGTGAGCGCTATATCGCCACGCGAAATGCCCGCTTGCTTGGCGGCGTCCTGCCAACCGTCCACGGCGCAAGCCACTTCTTCGACAATTTCCTTGGCACGCGCGGGCGCTGTCCCGTAAAACTCCGCCGTGCTCAGAACCGTCTTAAGGCTTGGACGGTTGTCCACATCATCAAGGTTCAAGTCGTGTTCCCCCTTGTCGATGTTTGGGTTCACATCAAAGGCGGGAGCAAGCCGCCAACCTGTCGCGGCCAGCACGAAGCCGTGAGTGCGCAAGTGGTCGTCCCTGTTGCCCACCGCCACATTGAAAGCCACCCTGCGAAACAGCTGCGCCAGGTCTTCGGCAACGTGGGCGCCGTCACCGTGGGCGCGAAGGAACTGTGCCATCTCCAGGTAGCTTGTGCCCTCACTGTGCTTCTTACGCAGCAGCGTCATCGCAGAGGCGTAGAACCGCCGTGCGCCGCGTGCGCGATCAAAGCGCTCCACGCAGAAGGTGTGAAACGTGTTGTTCAAGCGCACAGACCTCGCCGGCGGCACGTCCACGCCAGCTATGCCGGCCAGACCGTGCACCACATGTTCCCATGCGCCAATGTCTCGGTCATCGCCGCGCGCTGGAAACTTGCCAATCCACAAGGAGCCGTCCGCCTCGGTGAAATTTGCTTTGGGGCGCGCTCCACCCAGGGATGCGCCTGGCGCCACCAGCACGGTTAGCCACTTGCGCAGCGCGTCAAGGTCGTCGATATGCCTGCCACTGAGTTGGTAGGCGACGGCCTCCAGCTCACTCAGCGTTGTGTTGGGCGGCGCCGCCATCTTCTCGTGGCCAAGAAACTCTGTGGTTCCGGCGAGCCGAAACCGCAGTGCGCCTTGCCGCGTGAAGTCCTGAACGCCCACTAGGAAGTCCCACGCGTAGAGCGTCCGTGGCGCCCGCTTCTCGTCTTTGGCCAGCAACGCTTCACGTCGCTTCATGAGCGTCTGGCCCCAGCGGTCCGGCGACGAGTCCAAGAAAATCCCGAAGTTGCCGAGTTCCGGCTTGGGAAAGAAGGGGGCGTCGTCCAGGGTCAAGTCTGGGTCAAGCGCAAACGCGCGAGGGTCTCCAAGCCAGGTCCGCTCATAGTGGAATTGAATTTGGCCGCGGTCATGAGCGAGGATGCCCACCTGGCACGGCGGCCCAAGGTCGCAGTCGAGCCAGACTTCAAGAACGTTGTCTCGGCCGCTCATGACGCGCTTTGATCGGCCCCAGTTAGCGCGGGTTTTGAAGTTTGGGCAGGCCGCCGGCGATGGCTGGTCCTTGGCGTTGCTAGTGCCAGGTCTTGCAGCTTGCGCCCGACCTTGTCGTCCGCTGCCAAACCGTTGACGTCGCCTTCGATTCCCAGCGCCACCATCACACGCAGGTATGTGCCCATCGTTGCGCCAGGGTCGCCCGCTTCCACCTTGTACAGGGATGTGCGGGAGATCCCTGCCCGCTGGGCGACGACGGCATTGCTCAGCTTTCGGCGCATCCGCGCGAGTTTGAGCCGCTCTCCGAGCTGGGAGAGCAGCCTTTGCTCTTGCGGAAAGACGACTGGCGGTTTACTCGGCATTAAGTCATTATAGGCAAATAAAACAATACTTGTCCATAATGGAGAAAAATTGTCAGTTTTATTGCGTCTTCCATCGCGACGCG
>CAJBSR010000241.1 GCA_903958285.1 uncultured Sphingomonadales bacterium | reverse complement strand
GGCAATCTGACCGCACATGGCGGCTTTGCCCCAGCTGGCATCGCTGCCATCTTTGCAGGTGTGGCCACCACGATCTTCTCGCTATGTGGCGCAGAAATCGCGACGTTGGCCGCGGCGGAATCAGAGGCGGGCGCAAAGACCATCGCCCGCATGACAATCTCTGTGTCTGTCCGCATCCTGATCTTCTTCGTGCTTTCCATATTCCTGATCGTCTCGGTTGTGCCCTGGACGGAAATCCAGCCCGGCATCTCGCCCTTCGCGCAAGCCCTGAGCGAGATGGGCTATCCCTCAGCAGACCTGATCATGAACGCCATCGTTTTGGTCGCGGTGCTCTCCTGCCTGAATTCGGGCATCTACATCACCTCGCGCGCCATGTTCGGGCTCGCCAAGAATGGAGATGCGCCGCAGTCCTGCGTCCAGTTGAGCCGGTCAAAGGTCCCTGCCCGCGCTATCCTGATCGCCAGCCTGTTCAGCTATGTCGCCCTTGCGGCGTCGGTGTTGTCACCTGACCGCGTGTTTAACTTCCTTGTCAGCTCGTCCGGCGCGATCATGCTGTTCATCTATATGTTGATCGCATGGGCCCAATTGCGGCTGCGCGCGCAGATTGAGGCGGAAGACCCTTCGCGCCTGCAGGTGAAAATGTGGCTGTTCCCTTATGCTACATGGGCCACGATTGCGGGCATGGCCGCAATTCTGGTGCTGATGGGTCTGGCCGAGCGCACTGCGCTTGAGCTTGGCGCCAGCGTGTTGGTGACGCTGGCCTTCCTCATCGGCTATTGGGCGAAGACACGGGTGCAAGCCAAGGGTCAGACGGCCTGATCGCGGACGAGAATTTTCCGATCGCAACATTCTTTTCAATCGCGATGACACCGTTGCGCGTTGCATAAGCTACAAAACGACTGACGCTGGAGCCCGAAAATGACCCTTCAAAACGATCCGCTTGCCGCTTTGTGGATGCCCTTTACGGCAAACCGGGCCTTCAAGGCGACACCGCGCCAGCTGAAGTCCGCAAAGGACATGCACTATACCAGCGATGACGGCCGCCAGATCTTGGATGGCACCGCGGGTCTGTGGGCGGTCAATGCCGGGCACTGCCGCCCCTCTATCGTTGCGGCGATCCAGAAAACAGCAGCGGAGCTGGACTATGCGCCGCCCTTCCAATTGGGTCACCCGCTATCCTTCGAACTGGCAACACGCATCGCCGATTTGATGCCGAACGGTTTGGACCGGATTTTCTTCACCAATTCCGGTTCTGAATCGGTTGATACCGCGCTGAAGATCGCGCTCGCCTATCAGCGCGCCCGTGGACAGGGCACCCGCACCCGCCTGATCGGACGGGAACGCGGTTACAGTGGCGTCGGCTTTGGCGGTATTTCAGTAGGCGGTATCGTCAACAACCGCCGCCAGTTTGGAACGTTGCTCGCCGGTGTGGATCACCTGCCCCATACCCATAATCTTGAGCATAACGCCTTTACAAAGGGCCGCCCGCACTGGGGCGCGCACCTTGCCGACAACCTAGAATCCATCGTTGCGCTGCATGGTGCGGAAACCATTGCTGCTGTCATTGTCGAGCCCATGGCGGGCTCCACCGGCGTTCTGGTCCCGCCGCAGGGCTATCTGGAAAAGCTCCGCGAAATCACCACCAAACATGGCATCCTGCTGATCTTTGATGAAGTCATCACGGGCTTTGGCCGTGTGGGCGGAGCCACCGCATCCGGCACGCTAGGCGTGACACCGGATATAATCACCATGGCTAAGGGCCTGACGAACGCAGCGGTGCCAATGGGCGCGGTTGCCGTCAGCCGCCATGTCCATGATGGCGTCGTCGAAGGCGCCGCTGACGGGATCGAGCTATTCCACGGCTACACCTATTCCGGCCACCCGCTGGCGGCAGCCGCAGGCCTCGCGACGCTCGACCTCTACAAATCCGAAGGCATTTTTGAACATGCCGCCTCGCTGCACGGTTATTGGGAAGAGGCCGTTCACAGCCTGAAGGGCAAGCGCCACATCATCGACATCCGTAACATGGGCATTGTGGCGGGCATTGAACTGGAACCGCGCCCTGGCGCCCCCACCAAGCGTGCGACCGAGCTTTTCCAGAAGTGCTTTGACAATGGCCTGCTGGTCCGCGCAACCGGCGATATCGTCGCCTTGTCGCCTCCGCTGATCTTGCAAAAGACGCATATCGACGAAATGGTCGGACGGATTGCGGAGTTGGTCGAAACGATCGACTAGGGAGAGTTTTATGGGCGTGACGATATTGGATGGCGGCATCAGCCGCGAGCTTCAAAAGCTTGGCGCACCGTTCCGTCAGCCTGAATGGTCCGCGCTTGCCCTCATTGAAACACCTGAGCT
>CAJBSR010000240.1 GCA_903958285.1 uncultured Sphingomonadales bacterium | reverse complement strand
GGGCAAGCCCGGTGACAAGATGCAGCTCGATATTGACCCGAACTCGCATCCGGCCTGGACCGGCGGTTCGCAGCAGCTGCTCGACCGTGCAGGTCGCGTCTCGCGCTTCAACAAGAAGTTCGAGAGCTTCGGTCTCGGCACCAAATAACACGTCTATCGCGTCCGGTTCGCCGGACGTCTGGCTGTCGCAAGGCGAAAAGCCGATAGAGCCAAAGCAGCAATGCTTTGGCTTTTTGGCGTTTTTGCGGGGTGTGGCCGGTGTGGACTATGCCGGGCGTCCGGCCATCCATCCCTCAGGACTGTTTGGGATAAAGGCTCGTGACATTCGCGCCGAAGGCCGAGCGCAGGGCGTCCTGCTGGGCGGCGACGGGATTATCAAGCGTGCTGTCGGGCTCGAAGCGTTGGGTGGAGGGCGCGTCAATATGGCGGATGCGCTTTTGCAACCGCAGCGAGCGGGCGATCAGATGGCGCAATTCGGGCGGCAATTGCTCGAACATGTCGGGGCTGGATTGGCTGGCGGGCTCGTGATGGATCCGGCATTTCTGGCTGGCCGCCTCTTCCATCGTCATTTCGCCGCAGGACACCGCCCGATAGACCAGCAACCACGAGGCAATCTGCATCAGGCGTGTGGTCAGTCGCATGCTTTCGGTCGAGTAGGTCAAAGCGACAATGCGCGGCAAAAAGCGCGATTGCTCGCGGCCCGGCCCGTCGAGAAAGGCCGCAGCCTCTTCCACAAGGGCCATGCCCTCGTCAAACAGAGCCTGAAAAGCACGGGACATCGCAAAAGGATCGCCAAAGGCGATCGTTGAGAGCTTGGTGTCCCGATTGTTCATTTGATCCATTACCATCAGTACCTGACTTGTGAGTGCCGTTCTAACCGTTTCATCCTTGTCATGCTGCAATCTTGCGCTGTTAGGGTTAATGCCAAGGCTTGAAAAACCATCCATTCAGCAGGTGCGGCGCATGCCCGCCCACCCTGCCGGAGCAGGCCGCCGCGCTGCTCCCCTTGGTTTTGCCGCAGGCATGGCGGGTCTTAACCATGACGGGCTAAATCCGGCACGATCTATCTGAAAAAGCTGTCAGCGGCCTTGCGCGAAGCCTCTTTGGCGTGCCGCGCTTGTTCGAGCCGCTCGATCTCGTCCTCGAGCCAGACGATCCGTTCGCCCAGTTCCTCGATGGACAGGCTGGACAGTTCCTGCCCCAGCACATGCGCCGGCGCAATATTGCGTGTGTCGTCCTCGGTGATCATGCTCTTTACCCGTAATGGTGACGATGGCGGCCTATTAAAACCGCAAATCGCATTGTCTGGCAAACGCCAAGCAATAAAATAACAAGAATGATTTGCAGGAATCCGGCGGGCGTCCTATAAAGAGGCATATACCCGAAATTCTGAATATGATTTTGGGGCTTTCGCCGGTGACGCGGGCGGGGGCACCCGAAAACCTGTTTGACCATCTCGTCTGTCCGGACCGGCCCTTGGCCGAGGCTTCTCACCAGAACCCTCACCCTCGGGACGAACCGGACGGTGCGACCAATGCGCGAGGAGAAAAGGCGATGAGCCAGAGTCCGCTGATGCCCAAAGCCACTGCCGTGTGGCTGGTAGATAATACAGCACTGACCTTCGAGCAGATTGCAGAATTCTGCAAATTGCACCCGCTTGAAGTC